>DAOWNO010000041.1 GCA_030642525.1 Candidatus Aegiribacteria sp. | reverse complement strand
CCACCTTCACCTTCGCAATTCCTGCTTGAAACAGCACTTCTGGAAGTGAACTGGATATCGCAGATGTCCCAAGGTGTAAAACGGAGGCTTGAACTCTGCAGGACTGCATTGAGCGGCAATAGCTCCCTTTCATGGCGGAAAGCGGGTGGAGCATTCTTCACGCTTGCTTCATATGAAAGCAGTATGACTTCACAGGAAGCCGCCATGTACATTCTGAATGAGTATGGTATAGGCACCATTCCAGGCTCAGCATTCGGGCCAACCGGAGAAAGACACCTGAGGATCAGCTTCGGATGCCTTTCGGACGAGGAGCTGGAACCGGCAATGGAAATTCTTTCAGAAGTTACCTTTCCGGAATAACCCTTGCCTGTAAATTCAGCCAGCACTTTACTGCTATTTGCCCTCGAGAGCTTCACGTATAACCTTTTGAAGTTCATTCATAACGTACGGTTTATGGATAAATCCGGTCATCCCTTTACCGGCAAAGCGCCGAAATATCTCCTGTTTACTGTAACCACTGGACATAATGATCCTGATATCACTCTTGATTCTTCGCATTTCGCGAAAGGCCTCTTCTCCGTCCATATGCGGCATCGTAAGGTCCAGCAGCACGCAATCGATCTCATCGTATTTTTTCCTGAAGATCTCAACAGCCTTCAAACCGTCTTCGGTCGTTATAACTGTGAAACCCAGCCGTTCGAGCATATGTCTGCCGACCGCGCGAACAGTCTCCTCGTCGTCAACAATTAGAATCGTTCCGTGTCCGTACCATTCAGGCTTCTTGTCAATTTCTTCCGGTTCATGTTCAGAAAATTCAACAATTGCTGGAAAGAGAATCCTGAATGTCGTTCCTTTCCCGGGTTCACTATTGACCCTGAGAACTCCTTTGTGACCCCGGACAATACCAAGAACGGCTGACAGTCCCAGTCCTCGCCCGGCGATTTTCGTTGTGAAGAACGGGTCGAACAGCTTTTCTTTTGTTTCGCTATCCATCCCGCATCCAGTATCGGTCACCTCGAGACAGGCATACATCCCTTCCTGAAGATTCTCGTCCATATACATTTCAAAAAGATAGGAGCTGTCGTAATGAGCAAGCCCTGTTGAGATCGAAATTATGCCGCTATTATCACTCAATGCTTCCGATGCGTTCATGATGAGATTCATGATCACCTGCCGGATCTGTGTCGCGTCAGCCATGATGGTAACAGGGACATCAGAGAGGTCGTACTTCAGAATAGATTTCTTGCTGATCGAGACATCAAGGATGTGGGACATCTCGCGAATAATCTCCGAAATATCTACCGGTTCAATGACAAAATGCCCTTCCGGAATAGGCCAGCATCTGCCGGCAGAGTTCTGCAGCTCGATGAGCCGCTGTTTCAATATCCTGGATATTCTGACGTGCCGGAGATACAGGGGAAAGATCGAGCAGCGCAAGATCAGCGTTGCCCAGGATACCCGTGAGCAGGTTGTTGAAGTCATGAGCAATTCCTCCTGCAAGCACTCCCAGACTCTCGAGTTTCTGTGCCTGTAAAACCTGGCGCTCGAGACTCATCTGCTCCTTCTCAGCGTGCTTGCGTTCGGTAATGTTCAACATGATGCCCTGGAGAAACAGAGGTGTCCCATCATCGCTTTTAATAATGATGGCTTCGTCCCTGAACCAGACAGCTTCACCCGTTTTCGAGATCATGCGATACTCGGATACAAACGGTTCGCCGGTCTCATGGCAGTGTTTAATCTCCTTCAGCACTCGGTCATAATCATCGGGATAAAGATGCTGATTCCAGAAGTTTGGATTGTCCGAATAGTCCTGCGGTGAAAAACCAAGGAATAATTCGATCTGGGGACTGACAAAAGTTGTTGTACTGATCTCGTTAAGTGCAGCGGTATAAGTAACTGCTGGCATTTGCTCGACAAGAGAACGGTAACGTGTTTCTGCTTTCCGCAATGCCTCTTCCGCCATCTTGCGCTCTGTTATATCGCGCCCGGCCCCCTGGAATTCGACCACTTGCCCATCGCAATCAAGGATGGCTCGATTGGTCCATTGGTTCCACCTCATCTCGCCATCGGGCATGATGATGCTGTATTCATGGGTAGCAACCGGGTTCTCGCTTCCCAGAGACGCAAAATAATCCATCACAGTCTGATGATATTCATCAGGGATCAAAGGCATAAAACTGTACCCAATGAGTTCATCGCGTTTCTTGTTGAAGTAGCGGCAGTACGCGTCGTTAACGAATGTAAGCGTACCGTCCGGCAGATTACGGCAGATGAGCTCGGTCTGGTCCTCGACGATACCGCGATAGCGTTCCTCGCTCTGTCGCAGGCGACCTTCCGCTCGTTTGCGTTTGAAGACATTTGCAGTCAGGGCAAGGATCATGATAGATTGCAGCACTACGAAGACAATCACCATCCAGATATATACTGTATATCTATAGTAAAGTGACACAGGTTCGTTGATCACAATTCTCCCTGGCGGCAGATCAGAAACTGAAACTCCAAAATCATGCATAACACTATAATCGAACATCGGTACATTCGGGCTTTCAGTCAGCACCGGTATCTCGTCCGCCGATTCACCTTTCAGTATTCTAAGAGCCAGTCGTGCGGCATGTTCACCCTGGGCTTCGCCACTGATCACAATCCCTCCCATAACACCATGTCCTACAAACATGTCCCAGGCGGTGTATACAGGCGCGTTGGAGTTCTCCGTCACAAGCATCGTGTATTCATGATAACAGAAAGTTCTTCCTGCTTTATCTCGATAGAAAGACATGAGAAGAACAAGCGTTTCATCAGGTAGAGTGTGAAGAGCTTCTATCAGTTCTTCAGTGGTCAGATTGAACAGTTCGATGAATTCAATTCTATTGGTGAATTCCGGTGCAACTTCTCTGAAGTGTTCCAGGTTCCAGATGCCGGTAGGTGTACTGTCATTTACCACCGCCACATATCGTGTACCAGGATGCAGATTCAGCGCGAGTTCGATAGTGCCGCCCAGATCCAAAGCTTCTGCCACACCTGTGATTCCGTGTATGCCTTTAATCCGGGATTCCGAAAAATTATTCAGGCCGCAGAAAACGATGGGAACACCGGGAAAGAGTTGATCGCGCCGAGCCAGCAGAAAGTTCAATGCATTGTCATCTGTTGTAATTATGAGATCAAAACACATGTCTTTGTACTTTGTTATGTATAACTGCTCTAACTGAGGAAACACTTCCTCCGGCAGGTGAACCTTTGTGTCCATATACTCAATGCAAATATCAATCTCAAAATCAGCTTCCTCAAGGATAGAACTCAGTCCCGCACTGATACTCTCAGTCCAGGTGAACCCCGGATGATAGGAATGAAGAATCAGTATGCTCGGAACATCACAAGGGGGAGTTCCTGTTGAAGTAAGAGCTGCACTGCTGATCGATATCATAATCAACACGCAGAACAGCACGGCAGATGATGTACTTCCAAAAAAGTGCTTGGACACTGGCAACATGCTGGAGCCTCCGTATATAACAGAATACAGGTGTTTTTCTGGTTGACACCTGTTCCGCAAAACCCCTGATCGGCGGCTTAACTTACTGAAACAAAATATCCAGATCAGGGAAGGGATGTCAAGACCAACAAAAAGATCTACCTGAGCATTTTCCTGTAACGTTTCCTGGCTTCAAGCATGAAGTCGTTAAATCTCCCATCCTTGAAATCCGGAAAGCTATGGTCAGGAGCAATGAATGTACCGTGACCGTACCTGAGACAGGTATGAGCCCAGACGCCTCTGCCCATGTAGATCTTGTCCGGAGCACTTTTGAATGAGGCAAGAACAAGTTTGCCGTAATCAAGATAACCGGGATCGATGTTAACGGTGCGGTTACCTTTCAGATCAGTATAACCGTTTTCAATACTCTCGCAGAAGCACTTCCATTCTGCAAGCTCAGAGGCATCCCATAATTTACTGAAACAGTACCAGCGCCTTGAAAGAAAAGGTCCCATCTCTTTTTCGTAGTAATCCGAAAGATCAAACGGAAAGAGGGGACTTTCAAATTCAGTTTTCCCGAATCTGGATTCAAGCGGTATAAGTGTACTTTCTTTCTGATGATCCTCGATCGAGATGATGCTGATAATAACCAGTACAGGGGGAACTTCTACCTGTCCAGACATAGCTTTCTCCATTCCTTATAAGCAGCATCAGTAACAGTTCGGTTCAAACCGAAGTACTTCTCAATCTTGCCGGAATAGTTATCCCGGAGTTTCTCATTACGGCTTCCCTCCTTAACAACTATGCGGAGGTTCAAGTTGTGAGCGGATAACCGTCGATCTTCACTTCGGCAGTTCAGATGAAGGCTGTTCATACCTGTAGCATTAAAGGATTTCTGCCAGTGACTTCTGAATTCTGATAGGCTGGTCGGTTTCATCATTACTTTATATCTCCACTGCTTTTTCTCACCCTCTAACGTATACATATCATATGATTCACTGTCAGAATCCGGTTCCCATATCAGTTTCTTATCGTATACATCAAGCCTTGTTTTCTTTCCCGGCTCCAGAGGTATTGGAACAGGAACAAGGTATCCAGGGTCTGCCAGAAAATGATTTCCATCGGGAGTGATAATTAATAGAGCACAATGAATATTCTTGCCATAATGCATTTCAGCCATAACAGGATTACAGGTATAACCCGCTGATTCAAGGACATCGCCAAGAGCAGCTGTTAGAGAGAAACATGTTCCACCCGCTCCATTCTGAATGTGTTCACTGATAACGGTTTCAGGCACTCTCAGTCTGTTTTCTTTCTCTGTAAGCTGTGCTTTGGCTAAAAACTTGGTTAGGTTTTCCCATGGTATGTATGAAAAACTCTGAACAATTTTCAGAAGGGAATCCTTTTTGTCATCATCGGGAACCAGATTGAAGTGGTCATAGAACATAGCAGCGGCTCTGGTAATTATCTGACGGTCAGCCATGTTGATTCCTTTCATTTTACAATCAAACGGAGTGTGAAAGTTTAATGGACCATGGACGTATTCGCAACCTCAACGGTTTCCTCAGGCAGATTTTCGGAACCAGAGTCCATAAAGTAGGTCTCCTTGGTGGATTCACATGTCCCAATCGAGACGGAAGCGCCGGGACTGGAGGATGTTCATTCTGCAATCCGGCAGGCAGTCGTCCGATGACCTTCAAAAATGGCATGTCTATCAATGAACAGCTGGAAGCCGGTTGCCGTTATGTTGCATTAAGATACAAAGTAAACAGTTTTCTGGTTTATTTGCAGGACTATTCTACAACCTACGCAGATCCTGAAAAACTGAATGAAATTTATTCAACAGCGCTTGATTTTCCGGGAGTTGTCGGCCTGGCTCTCTGCACAAGGCCGGATTGCCTGAACGCACAGATTCTTGATCTACTGGAAAAACTCTCAGAAAGAACGTTCCTCTGGGTTGAGCTGGGCGTTCAGACTTCGAATGACAGAATTCTTGAGGATATGAACAGGTGTCACACATCGAAAGACACTCTAATCGCAATGGAAGAACTCCATTCAAGGGATATCCTTACAACAGCTCAGATGATAATCGGGTATCCCGGATCCAACGATGAAGATATTCTCGATGATGCGAGTTTTATCCGAATGACAGGAACTTCAGGGCTGAAACTCCAGAACCTTCATGTGGTAAAGGACACTGAACTTGAGAGAATGTACCTGAATAATGAATTTATCTCTATGACGCTTGAGAAATACATCGAGAGAGTCATCACTTTCCTTGAGCATACGGAACCGTGGGTTGTGATACAGAGACTGACCGGAGAGGTTCATCACAACCTGACAGTTGCTCCGAAATGGTCTCTGAACAAACAATCGGTGATAAGCAGCATTCACCAGGCACTCGAAGACAGGAACAGCTGGCAGGGTAAGAAACTCGGACATCCCAGAACTGCGCTGGACGCTCCTTTCCCTAACGTACGGACACATTGGAATCTCAACTGACGAGTTGCCTGAAAAACCTGCTGTACTTAGATTATTCCTTCCGAATTCAATTGATTGCTGTAATTCTGGATTCAGCGTGAATTATGAAGCTGAACCTGGAGGGACAAATGATAGAACGCTCAACAATCCAGTCCATTGTTTCTGGAGAATGTCAGGATGAAAATGTTACGGTCTACGGCTGGATCAGAACAGCCAGGATGGGTAAAAACGTCGCTTTTGCCTCTATAAATGACGGCTCATCTTCTTCTATTCTGCAGATCGTCTTTAACAGAGACAGATTCTCGGACGATGAACTCTCCGGGCTTTCCACCGGTGCATGCATCAAGGTTAGCGGCAAATTGATTGATTCCCCAGGTGCTGAGCAGTCGCGAGAGGTCAATGCTGAACACCTGGAGGTCATTGGTCCTGTGGAAGATGATTATCCACTTCAGAAGAAGAGACATTCTATCGAGTTCCTGAGAACAATTCCTCACCTCAGACCCAGAACGAATACATTCGGGGCTGTCTTACGGATGAGTCACCATCTCAGTCTGGCCATTCATCGATTCTTTGATGAGAACGGATTCTTTTACATTCACGCTCCATTTATCACGACCAGCGATGCTGAGGGGGCTGGAGAAGCTTTCCAGGTCACTTCCATGCCACTGGACAGCATTAATTTTAAAGATGGCGAAGTTGATTATTCGAAGGACTACTTCAAAAAGAAGGTGTTCCTGACTGTGAGCGCTCAGTTGGAAGCTGAACCGCTCGCTCTGGCGATTGGAAAGGTCTATACATTCGGTCCCACTTTCAGGGCTGACCCATCAGACACAAGATTCCATACGGCTGAATTCTGGATGATCGAGCCGGAAATGGTGTTTTTCGATCTTGATGACGACATTGCTTTGATTGAGAGGTTCATCAAAAATATCGCCGGCAACCTTCAAGAGAGATGTCCGGATGAGATAGCATTTCTCACACAATTCTATGAGATAGGTCTCAAGAATCGTTACAGAATGCTTATTGAGAGTGATTTCTCAAGAATTACATATACGGACGCAATGGATCTTTTGAAAAGAAATGCGGGACTCTTCGATAAATCGCCCGAGTGGGGAATGAATATTTTTGCCGAGTACGAGAAGTTCCTTACGGAAGAGTATTTTAAAAGTCCGGTTTTCGTAACGGACTATCCGGTTGAGATAATGCCATTTTACATGCGTCTGAATGATGGTGGTAAAACCGTTGCTTGTACTGACCTTCTTTTTCCTGAAGTCGGCGAGATAGTGGGGGGCAGCCAGCGTGAGGAAAGGCTCGGTGTTCTTCTGAAGCGTGCGCAGAAATCCGGTATTGACATGGATGATTACTCATGGTACTTCGATTTACGGAAATGGGGTTCTGCTCCCCATTCGGGATTCGGACTGGGATTTGAGCGTTTGCTGATGTATCTCACTGGTATTGAGAACATAAGGGATGTCATTCCCTTCCCGAGATCAAAGGGGAAGATGACCTGAAATCCAGAGATTCGGTAAAGAAACAGAGTTTGTCTAATTAGCATATTGAAAGGGATGGAAATAATGGAACGGATAATGATTACTATCGATGGCAATGAAGCTACTGCACGAATCGGGCATAAGCTTAGTGAAGTTATTGCTATCTACCCGATCACTCCCTCCAGCGGTATGGGTGAATACGCAGACGCCTGGTCCTCACAAGGCAAGACAAATATCTGGGGTACCATTCCGCTGGTTCAGGAAATGCAAAGTGAGGGTGGAGCTTCTGCCGCCGTACACGGAGCGCTTCAGACTGGAGCTTTGACCACCACATTCACAGCATCACAGGGTCTTCTTCTCATGATACCGTCTATGTACAAGATCGCTGTTGAACTCACACCGGCAGTATTTCACGTTCCAGCCAGAAGTCTCGCATGTCAGGCATTGTCAATATTCGGAGACCACAGTGATACCATGGGAGTCAGACAGACCGGTTTCGCGCTTCTGGCAAGCGCTTCGGCTCAGGAAGCAATGGATCTGGCGGTGATCGCACATGCATCTACACTTAAGGCAAGGATTCCATTTATCCATTTTTTCGACGGCTTCAGGACCAGCCATGAGATACAGAAGATTGAACTGGTTCCGGATGAGGTTCTCCGCAGCATGATGGATGATGAACTTGTAATAGCTGCAAGAAACCGTGGACTTGATCCGAATAATCCGGTACTCAGAGGAACAAGCCAGAATCCTGATGTTTATTTCCAGGGAAGAGAAACCGTTAATCCATACTATCTCGCAACTCCAGGAATAGTACAGGACTACATGGACAGATTCGCTGAACTGACAGGAAGGCATTATCATCTGTTTGATTATGTAGGCGCGCCGGATGCGGAGACGCTGGTAATGCAGATGACTTCAGGATGCGAAACCGCTCATGAAACAATTGAATACCTCTGTAACAGAGGTGAAAAGGTAGGACTGATAAAAGTCCGCCTGTACAGGCCATTTGATGCTGAAGCATTCCTTAACTCAATACCGGATTCAGTACGGAACATCGCCGTTCTGGACAGAACCAAGGAATCAGGCAGTCCGGGTGAACCTCTGTACCTTGATGTTATCACTGCACTCTGGGAAAATGGAAAAGGCGATATCAATGTCATCGGAGGTCGTTATGGACTCTCCAGCAAAGAATACACTCCTGCAATTGTCAAAGCAGTTCTCGAAGAGGCCAGCAAATCAGAACCGAAAAACCATTTCACAGTTGGCATAAATGATGATGTTACCGGAACTTCTCTTGATATCCCTGACTTCGAACTTGATTTGCCCTCGACGATTCAGGCTGTTTTCATCGGCCTTGGTTCCGACGGAACAGTCGGAGCTAACAAGAACAGTATAAAGATCATAGGTGAGGAAACCGACAACTACGCACAGGGATACTTCGTATACGACTCCAAGAAGGCAGGCGCGAGAACGGTCAGTCATCTACGATTCGGTCCTGAACCCATCAGACAAACCTGTCTTATCACTGCTGCTAATTTTGTGGGATGTCACCAGAGCATCTTCCTTGAAAAATATGACGTTCTTGGATACGCAGCAGATAGTGCCACTTTCCTGCTTAATTCACCATTCAGTGTGGATGAAGTATGGAACAAGCTTCCAAGATCAGTTCAGGAAGCAATGATCGCAAAGAAACTGAAGTTCTTTATTATAGACGCTTACAAGGTTGCAAAAGATACCGGTATGGGTGTAAGAATAAACACTATCATGCAAACCTGCTTCTTCGCGATTTCGGGCGTGCTTCCCAAAGATGAAGCCATCCAGAAGATCAAGGACGCCATCAAGAAGACTTACGGAAGAAAGGGTGATGAGATAGTCCAGAAGAACTACAATGCCGTAGATCAGACTCTTGCAAACCTCTTTGAAGTGGATTATCCGGATACTGTTACCAGCACCATTGAAATGCCCCCTACGGTTCCAGAGGAGGCTCCTGAATTTGTCAAGCGCGTAACCGCGAAAATAATAAGAATGGAAGGAGACAGTATTCCCGTCTCCGACATGCCTGCTGATGGAAGCTGGCCTACCGGAACAACTCAGTGGGAAAAGCGGAATGTCGCGCTTGAAATCCCCGTCTGGGAACCGGATACATGTATCCAGTGCGGATTCTGCAGTCTTGTCTGCCCTCATGCAGCGATAAGAATGAAAGTTTACGATAAGGAATTTTTGAGCAACGCCCCTGATACTTTCAAATCCACTGATGCCAGGGGAGCCAAGTTCGAGGGAATGATATTCACCATTCAGGTGGCTCCCGAGGACTGTACGGGTTGCGGAACATGCGTACATGTCTGCCCGGCAAAGAACAAGGAAGATCCTGAGAAGAAAGCCATCAATTTGGCCTATCAGCCTCCACTTCGCGTACCGGAAAGAGAGAATTACTCATTCTTCCTGGACATTCCGGATTTCGACAGGAAGAAGCTCAACGTGTCTCTTGTCAAGGAATCACAGCTGCTTCAGCCCCTTTTCGAGTACTCAGGTGCGTGTGCAGGATGCGGAGAAACCCCTTATGTCAAGCTTCTCACTCAGCTGTTTGGAGACAGAGCCGTCATAGCAAACGCCACTGGATGCAGTTCCATTTACGGAGGAAACCTCCCGACCACTCCCTATTCGAAGAATCATGATGGCAGAGGTCCTGCCTGGAACAACAGTCTCTTCGAAGACGCTGCTGAATTCGGTTACGGGTTCAGGCTGACTGCTGATAAACACATCCAGCTGGCCAGTGAACTTCTTCAAGGATTATCTGATCAAGTTGGTG
>DAOWNO010000030.1 GCA_030642525.1 Candidatus Aegiribacteria sp. | reverse complement strand
TGAGACAATTTGATACTTCAAGTTCATGTATTAGTCTGTAGATAACGGCTCTTGCCTTCTCTGTAGAATGTCTGGTTCCTTTAATACTGAGATTTCCATTACGGTAAACAGCTTCAACACCAAGAGTTTTGCAAATACGTCTCAGGTTGACATCACCTGTGCCAAGAATATTTCCAGCTTTATCCGCGGATAAAGGAACCAGCAGAGAAATTGATTTGTCAGACATCAGTTAAATTTCCAATGGAAAAAGGAAGACTCCCCACAGAGAGTGGAGAGCCTTCCGGTATACGGCGAGGATTCTAGCGTGATCCTCCAAAAGAAGCAGAGCGATTGACATCAAGAACCTGTCCCGGATAAATCAGGTTAGGATCGCTGATTATATCGCGGTTGGCCTCGTACAGTTGCGGCCACATACCTCTGTCACCGTAGACTACATCGTATCCTGCAATCTTACCGAGAAAGTCGCCCTCGATAACGGTGTAAGAGTTGAGCATTGGTACGGGTACCCAAAGAGTATGACCCGCATAAATGAGGTTTGGATCACTTATGGTGTCACGGTTGCGTTCATAAATTACAGGCCACTGTGAACCATCACCATAGTGGTAGTGATAAGAAGCAATTTTCCAGAGTGATTCCCCGTCAAGAATGAGATGCAGGACACCCGCGCTACGCAGGCGGTTGATCTCTGCCCTGAGAGAGTTGATCTCTGAGGTGAGTTCAGCAAGTGTTACGTGAATCTCTTCATGTTCTTCCCTTAAAGGAAGAACCTGAGGTTCAAGCTCGGCAATGCGTTCATCGGCAACAGCTTTTTTCCATTCCCAGAAAGCGATCTGGAGATGAATATCGTCGTTTCCCATTGCTTCGATTTCTGCCTGTGAATACTGTGAAAGCTCCTCGGCTGTCCAGGTCTTAGCTAAACCTGTGGATGCAAGGCCAAGGCAAATCATCAGAGCTAATACTATTGTACGCTTCATTGTTTTCCCCTTTCCCTGCTATCGGCTTCCGCCGCCGAGTGAATAGTATTCCTGTGTAAGTTCAGCAAGTTCCACTTCAAGTGCAGCAATTTCTTCAAGTTCTTCAATGATATGACCGGGTAGAGTTGCAAGTTCTTCCTCAAGGCCATCGGCTTTGGCTTCTGCAGCCAGAGCTGCTGCCCGGGCATCGTCTCTTGCCCTTAGTTCTGCGGAGCTTGGCCCGCATGCTGCTAACAGCAGAGACACGGTCAGGAGTCCAAGAAGGAACAATTTTGTTCTCGACTTGAGCATACCTGGCACCTCCTCTCGATTCGTTTGGTTTGACTACTAGCGCAAATATACAAATAAAGCATTTCCATATACTCGCACGGCTATCCACTAACAATGAAATCTTAACGAATACACTTCATATGTCAAGCAGAATATTCTCTATCACTGAACAAAAGCAGGTAAATCAGCAGACATATAACCATACCAGCGATATCAGCTAAGAAATCACCCGCAGAGCAATCTCTTCCTGGAACATAACTCTGATGTATCTCGTCGAAAAGAGCCCATAAACTTCCTGCACTGAATAACATGAGCATGGGATGAAAACCTCTGCATATATCTTTGTTCAGAAGAAGCGACAAGAACAGAAGAAAAAACTCGATTGCATGAAGCACCTTGTCCTGCATCGGAAAAAGAGGAGGTATGATATCGACAGAAGGCTGGTGACTCAGATAAAAAATAGCAGCCAGCATAAGCAGAAGAGAACCTCTTCTTGCCAGCAAACGAACCGTTTGCATGGTTTTCTCAGTCACGAAGCGCCTTATCTGTAAGACCCACCTTATGTATCAGGCAGTTGCCGCATCCTGTTTTAGAGACCTCAGCAGCGGTTTTTTCCGCTTCACCAGTCAACTTCTGAACCTTCCTGTTCACATGCGTGAAGCATCCGCCAATTGATGCTGTAATTGATATCTGAGTATCCGAGCTGCGTGACATATACTGCCACGAAAGAGCATCTGTCACTCTCTGGCTCAGGGCTTCCATTTCCGCTTTTCCAGCTTTTGGAATGCATGCCGCAAAGCTGTCCGGACCTGTTCTTGAAATCAGTATTTCATCAGAAAAGCAATTACTGAAGCGAGTGGCAGCTTCCTTCAGAACTTTGTCTCCTTCGCTGTAACCATGATTCCTGTTGATCAAGTTGAACCCATCGATATCTGCAATAAGCACTCCAATTGACCATCCGTACGTCTGCACTCTTTTTGCCATCTCGCGCAGATGTCTGTCAAACAGTGTAATCCCTGGAAGCCCGGTCAGTGTATCCCGGCCGGAAATATTTCTGAATCTGTTTCTGAAGTCCGCCAGTTCATCAGTCAGTGCAAACAATCCTGCAGCCGCAAGAATGATACTCTCATGATACTGGTCGAAAGCCTTATCATCTTCGTGCTCAACAATGATAACAGCAAGCACTTCGTTATTACGCATAACGGGAACTCCCATGCAGCTGCCCACCCGGAGGTTAAGATCCTCTTCATCTGCGAAGGAACTGACGTTTCTTTCTCTGTGCTTCATTCCTGAGCGCTTGCAGGGGACGCGGTTCTTTACCATCCATCCCGCCAATCCCTCACTGCTGCTCGAAACTCTTTTCCGCCGCCATCTGGCCAGAGGGCCTCTTGAAACCCAGACTCGAATCTCTCTGTTTTCAAGATTCACGTCAGCGATCGATACAGTTGAACCGGGGATGATCTCTGAGAGCAGGCTTGCGATTCCCTGAACCGAGGCGTCCAGAGAATCTTCTCCCGCAGCGGAAACCAGTTTTGCCATCCAGCTGCCGTTTTCGGCAGACAGAAAATTGAGATCTGTATTCATCACATTCATATGCAGTGCTTCAGCCGTGTTTTCAAGATTCCGGACAGTCTCTGAGGATGGTTTGTCGCCATAAAAATCCTGAAGCAAAAAACCGGCTGGATTATCTTCGTTCCCCAGACGGCATATAACTATCCAGAAAGCTTTTTCATCTTTCAGTGTGGTAAAGCGGTACGGTGCAAGCTCTGAACGTTCAGCAAAAGAACCTGCTTTGATTGAGACAGGTTTCTTACTGTTCTTGAGGATTCTTAGAAGTCTGTGATTTGCAGGTAACATATACCTGTCAATGACTGAAGTGTCCCTTGCCACAAAACTTTCCAACCTGTAAAATTCATCATCATACTGAATAAACAAACAGGTGGAATCCGCACTGGAATTCCTTTGAATGATAGTCAGCAAAGGATAGGGCAGGATTGTTCCGGTTTTCGAGGATATGTGATCGGTTTTTTCCCCCTTGTACCTGCCGGGTGGAGCGACTTCATTCAGGAACAGTTCCTTTTCCGCCAGCCAGTCAGCAACCAGGCCAAAAAGGAATGGGACAAGAAGAGCCTTCAGGGCTGGCAGGAGCAGAGGGATCAGTTTTGTGAGCAGCGCCACCTCTCCTGACCAGATAGAAGCATTCAGCAGAGCGAAAGCTTCTACAAATCCGATAAGCAGACCGAGTTCGGTCGCTTCTGCTCCGGTTGAAGGCAGGGATACCCACATAAGAAACAGAAGATATCCGGAGTAGAAGAGACTGCTGCTTCCTCCTGTAAGCTGTACGCTTATCATTATTCCGGCGCAGACCCAGTAGATGATCAATCTGTCAGAAAATTTTCGTGATTTCTTCTGAGTTGTTACGGCAAGAGCAGCGGATAGCAGGAAAAAGCCTGCAGCAATAAAAACTAAGGTCAGATCTGCCTCGCTTGAACTGCTGTGAAGGAGTCTGCCGGATGCTATAATAAGTACTACTGCCACCAGTACGCTGAACCCCGCGATTTTCAAGATTCTCAAAACAGCTGATTCTCCAGTCGGTTGATTCAGATAAATGGAAATAATCATAAGGTTGCCCGTCAACGCAACTATGTATAATATTACATCTGTCGTCCCCCCGAATATGGAGAGGGGTTGACGATTCAACGGACGTTTCAGATTGTTTGCGTGCTTATCTGATATATTCAGTTAGTTATCCAGTTAAATTTCTCAACGGGAATTCTTTTTAACTTTTAGGATTCAGAAGCTTTCAGGCGTATTAAGTGTCGGTAGATGATGCACCACCGTCACTGAAATTATTCATTTGTAAAACCCGAAATTAAGAGGATTCATGAACCAAAAACCTCAACGCGAGTATTCGCTTGCCGAACTGGAAAAGAAAACCCTCGTTGAGCTTCAGTCAGTAGCCAGGGAGAAAAAGCTCGAAAAAGTATCAGGAATCAGAAAACGAGATCTTATAAGAAAACTCCTTGAAAATAAGACTGAGCGCAACGGACTGGAATACTCAACAGGAGTTCTGGAAGTGCTTTCAGAGGGATACGGATTTCTCAGATCAAATGAAGGCTGCTATCTTCCGAGTTCAACGGATATTTATGTATCGCCATCACAGATCAAACGATTTTCATTAGGCACAGGTGACACAATATCAGGTCAGGTAAGGAAACCCAAGGACGGCGAAAAATACTACGCTCTGCTGAGGATTGAGAGTGTTAACAGTAAAAGCCTTGAAGACTTGAAAAACAGACCTTCTTTCGATTCGCTGGTTCCCTATTATCCCGAATTAAGATTTATTCTTGAAACAAATTCTGAGAACATAGCAGGGCGGATTCTTGATCTGCTGGCTCCTATCGGGAAAGGGCAGAGAGCTCTTCTTGTTTCCCCTCCAAGAGCTGGAAAGACAATGCTTCTTCAGAGCATTGCAAACAGTATTTCCGCAAATTCTCCTGAAGCAAAACTGATGATACTTCTGATTGATGAGCGTCCGGAAGAAGTAACTGACATGAGAAGGCATGTTAGGGGGGAAGTAATAGCCTCTACTTTCGATGAATCTCCCAAAAGACATGTTCAGGTTACAGATATGGTTCTTGCCAAGGCCAAGAGACTCGTAGAAAGTGGTTTCGATGTTGTCATACTCCTTGATTCGATAACAAGGCTGGCCAGAGCAAATAACCAGGTAATTCCACACTCAGGTAAAATTCTCTCCGGTGGAGTTGATTCTAACGCTCTTCAAAGACCCAAAAGGTTCTTTGGAGCTGCAAGGAACATTGTTGACGGAGGAAGCCTTACGATCATTGCTACAGCTCTTATCGATACCGGAAGCAGAATGGATGAGGTTATTTTCGAGGAGTTTAAAGGAACCGGAAACGCTGAAATAGTACTTGACAGGCGTCTTGCTGACAGACGGATATATCCTGCAATAGACATAACCAAGACAGGCACCAGGAAAGAAGAGCTCCTGATTGAAGCGGATGCTCTGTCCAGGGTTTGGATCATGCGGAAAATTCTGGTTGATATGAATCCGGTTGAAGCCATGGAAGTATTGAAGAAACAGCTTTCCAAGTATAAATCCAACAAACTGTTCCTTGACGCAATGGCTTCGATGTCTGAATAATACCGTGCATTTTGCTGATTAACATGGAGGAAATAAATTGAGAAAAGATATTCACCCTGAATACAGGGAAGTCATATTTACCTGTACATGTGGGAACAAGATAAAAACACGTTCCACAGGAAAAGACAAGAAATTTGATGTTTGTTCTAATTGCCACCCGTTCTATACAGGGAAACAGAAACTTGTAGATTCAGCCGGAAGAGTTGACAAGTATCTGAAGAGGTATGGCAAGAAGACAGCGGACAGCGGCAACTAGCTTACAGACCGGTATAAGAGGGGGGAAGCTTGAAGCTTTCCCCTTCGTAATCCCTTCGCTAATTTAAACCATATGGAGAAACGCGATGAATGATCACGCTGAAAATACTGATTCTACCTCCCACGATTCAAAAACGGGCGGGCAGGCTGTTATTGAGGGAGTGATGATGCGTTCTCCTTTTTCAACTGCGGTCGCTGTAAGGAAAACGGACGGATTGATTCTTGCGCGGAGACTCGACATGAAGCAGCTGAAGGACAGAAACACTATGTGGAAGAAGCCGGTTTTCAGAGGTGCAGCGATACTGATCGATTCGCTCCGTTTGGGGATGAAAGCTCTGAACTGGTCGGCAGAAATAGCTGAAGAAAAGCCGGATGAGAAGACTGACAGAGAAAAAAGGAAAACCGATTGGGCAGGACCATTTCTAACAACGGTGCTGGCTTTTCTGCTTGCGATAGTTCTATTTGCCTGGCTTCCGCTGCAGAGCAGCAAATGGATTCTTGAAAGTGGCGACAGTATTCTCGCTACACAGCAGTTTGGGATTCACATGCTGGCTGGATTATTCCGGCTTGTCGCATTTCTCATATACCTCGGAGCAATATCACTGATGCCGGATGTAAGAAGATTATTCGTCTACCATGGATCGGAACACCAGACAATTCATGCATGGGAAAAAGGACTTGAACCGCTGGTGGAGAAAGCAGTGGAACAGAGCCCCCTGCACCAGAGATGCGGAACCAGTTTTCTTCTTCTTGTAATGCTGGGGACAATTCTTTTCTACGGAATTTTCGATTCTCTTGTTGTTTTGATTACCAGGACAAATCCTGACGCTATTATTAGAATAATCTATCATCTACCCCTGATTCCATTTGTTATGGGGATCAGTTACGAACTCCTTAAACTGGCTGACAGCCACCTTGAAACATCAGCCCTTGCCAGAGCGATAACAGTCCCCGGGCTTCTTCTGCAGAGGTTAACTACACGAAAGGCCGGGAAAGAAGAAATCGAAGTGGCAGTGGCATCATTGATGGTTTCTCTTGGTAGGGATCCCGGACAGTTCGTAACAATGTGGGAGAAAAAAATCGACGATAATCAGGAAGAAAAGGAATGAAAACGTCAGACAGAGAGTCATTATCCATGAGGATTCAGGAAATCGATGAAAGTCTCTGTTCTCCGGATACTCTCAGAAACTCATCATTGATACGATCTCTTACGGAAGAAAGAGCAGGTTTAGCTAAAATACTGAATACAGTTATTGAGATTAAGAATACCGAGTCATCAATAGTTGAAATGAATGAGTTTCTTGGTGATACAGACAATGAAATTGTTACCTTCGCGCGAGTGGAACTGCCTGGGCTTGAAGCGAAACTGCTGCAGCTTAATGAGAAACTGAAACGGCTCCTCATTCCTCCCGATCCCAATGATCGAAGAGATGTCATGATAGAAATCCGTTCCGGCACAGGAGGCGAGGAGGCAGCTCTTTTCGCGGCTGATATTTTCAGAATGTATTCATACTATGCTCAGAAGAAGGGCTGGTCCATAGAAATATTCAGCAGCAGCGGATCAGAAAGAGGAGGTTTCAAGGAGATAATTTTTGCTGTCAGGGGTAACGGTGTTTACAGCCGCATGAAATTTGAGGCTGGGGTTCACAGAGTTCAGCGCGTTCCGGAAACAGAGACATCAGGTAGAATACACACATCTGCCTGCACTGTAGCGGTTCTTCCTGAAGCTGAAGAAGTGGAAATCGAGATTAATCCGGAAGATCTGCGAATAGACGTTTACCGATCTTCAGGTCCTGGCGGCCAAAGCGTCAACACAACTGATTCAGCGGTCAGAATCACGCATGAACCCACCGGCCTGGTCGTATCATGCCAGGATGAAAAGAGCCAGCATAAAAACAGGGCAAAAGCCCTTAAAGTTCTGAGATCAAGGTTATTTGCGTTAAAGCAGGAAGAAGAAAGAGCCAAACGCGACGTGGTTCGCAAAGGCATGGTCGGATCAGGTGACCGGAGCGCCAAGATAAGAACTTACAATTTCCCCCAGGGACGTCTCACCGATCATCGCATACACCTTTCCCTGCATTCATTGAAGACAATTCTCGCAGGTGACCTTGACCAGGTAATTGACCCCCTGATTGATGCTGAGCAGGAAAGACTGCTCTCAGAAGTCTCCACCGGTCTCTGAACGAGATGCGGGTTCAGGATGCTTCCCGGTGGGGCATAAACGAGCTCGCGAACCTTGAGTCACCCCGCCTGGAAGTTGATATTCTCCTCTGCCATCTGATGAAATGCGAAAGACATTCGCTCTATCTGCATTATTCCTCTGAGATGAACGCGACAGAATTAGAAAAATTCCGAAATATGATACGCAGGCGGAAGAATCGAGAACCACTTCAACACATCACCGGAACTGCTGAATTTCTCGGCAGAGAGTTCATTGCGGGACAGGATGCTCTCGTGCCGCGGCCTGAAACAGAAACACTCGCAGAGCTTTTCATCAGCAGACTGCCTCCGAAACCACGTCTTCTTCTTGATGCAGGCACAGGCTCGGGAATTATTGCCGCTTCTCTGGCTCTGAAATACCCGTCAGCCCTTGTTATCGGCTCTGATATAAATCGCGCAGCGCTGACCATTGCGAAGCGTAACATGATTCGCCACGGAATTGATAATGTTCAGCTGATAGAGGCTGATCTTCTGAAGCCGTTTGGAACAGGATCTGCCCGATTTGATGGAGTTATTGCGAACCTTCCATACATTCCCTCCCTCGAAATAGACACCCTAGAGCCGGAGGTGAGCTGTGGAGATCCGCGGATTGCCCTTGATGGTGGCATTGACGGGCTTGACTTTGTTCGAATTCTGCTTGAAGAAGTTCCTTCCCTGCTGAATAAAAATGGAGTACTGGCCCTGGAGCTTGCTTCAGATCAGGTTCCCGGAATAGCAGAAAGGCTTTCAAATGATAACAGTTGGTGCTGCGTGGAATCCGTAAATGATCTGACAGGTCGCAGGAGAGTAGTAATTGCCGGAAGAAACTGAGCAAGCAACAGAAAAGTGGATTTTCCTCGATCCCATAACTGATGTAAAAAACTCTTCCGTCCGCAGACACAGCTATATGCATCGATGCAGTAAAGTGTTTGTGATATATGCGGTTTAGAGGATAACGATGAAAGTAATTTATATCCGGAAATACGGGATCCATCCTGTTCCATAAGCAATATCAAGCAGATTTTTCAGTTCATACTATTAATGAATCCCACCCTGTTTTTTATAAACACCGTATATTCTTTACGTAAGGATGAACATCCGGAATCACGAAGAGGAAGGAACAAAATTATGTCAAAAGTTTTCTTTCTACCGATTGAGAAATCGCTGACAGACGAAGGATTCTCAAAACTGCTTAACAGCGCTGCTGACAAAAGAGGTATTCGACCGATGGATACTCTGGCAGTTAAAATACACCCCGGTGAAGAAGGAAACACTTCATTCGTGAGTCCGAAATATGTAAACAGGATTATCGAAGCTCTCGATCCGGGTACGGACAGAGTCTTTCTGACAGATACAACCGTTCTGTACCCGGGAAAAAGGATGACTGCGCCCGATTACCTTAAACTGATTCATGAACATGGATTCGGTATGCCGGATACACCGCCGTTTATTATCGCGGATGGTCTGCACGGAGAAGATGAAACTACGGTTAAAATGCCTGAAAGTTTCCATACGGATGAAGCTCATATTGCTTTTACTATCTCAAGTTCAGACACGCTGGCTGTGATCAGCCATTTCAAGGGACACCTTCTTTCAGGCTTTGGAGGAGCTCTTAAAAATCTTGGTATGGGCTGTGCTTCCAGGGCTGGAAAGCTGTATCAGCATTCCTCAGTAAAGCCATTGATAAAAACTGAAAAGTGTACGGCATGCGGCATTTGTGCCGCGCATTGCCATGTGAAAGCCATCAGTGTCGGAGCATATGCTAAAATAGATTCTGCTATCTGTACAGGCTGCGGTGAATGTCTGGGCCGATGCCCTGAGGAAGCCGTAAGGGTAAGCTGGAATCAGAACATGAACATTTTTCTTAAGAGAATGGCGGAATATGCCTGGGCAACCGTTCATGTTTCCAGGCCTGTTGTCTATGTAAATTTTCTTACATCGATTGTTCCGGACTGCGACTGTATGCAGGATTCGAAGGCACCGTTTGTTGATGATATAGGTATACTGGCTGCAATCGATCCCGTCGCGATTGATACTGCATCACTGGACCTTGTAACGGCTGCCCCGGCTTCTGAGAATTCTCCGGTAAAAGCGGGAAAGGGAGTGAACAAGTTTACCGCCTATCGACCGGATATCAATGGAATCCTTCAGCTTTCCATTGCTGAATCAATAGGTCTGGGTTCAATGGAATACGAATTGATAGAAATCTCTTAATGTTAAATACACCAGGAAGAAAAGCTGCCCTGTACATGATTCTCGGCGCTTTTTTTCTTTCCATAGTCCCCGTATTCGTGAAACTTATTCCCATGGAATCGGGAATTCCTGTAACGCAGAAGCTCTTCATGAGAGGGGCTGTAGCAACTCTTGCTCTTGCGGCTGTACTTCTTACAAGAGGTATCTCGTTTCGACCGGGGAGCCCTGTTCTGCTGGGGGCGAGATCCCTGCTCGGAATCATGGGAATGCTTGCCTATTTTATCGCGGTGGAAGGCATGCCTCTGGCCGAAGCTGTGACCATCAACAAGCTCAGTCCATTTTTTGTGCTTATTCTCTCATGGCTTTTCCTGGGTGAAAAACTGAAAAAGATCCAGATGCTGGCGATAATTCTGGGTTTTGGAGGCGTAATCGTAATCCTCAGACCCGGCTCTATTCCACTGACTTTTCCAGCAGGTCTGGCGGTTATCTCGGCGTTGTTCGCCGGAAGCGCGTATACAGTTCTCAGAGCGTTGCGAAAGACAGACAGACCTCTGCTGGTGGTTTTCTGGTTCTCGGCTTCCATAACCGTGTTTTTTCTTCCTTCGGTGATACTTAATGGAGTAATTCCCGATTTCAAATCGCTTGCTTTCCTTTTCTGCATAGGTATTGCAGGAACAGCAGGTCAATTGTTCATGACAAAAGCCTACCGCTGCGGCCCCGGTGGAGAGGTTGCTGTATACGGTTATCTCAGCGTGGTCTTCTCAATGACATGGCAGATTCTTGTTTTTAATTCGGTACCCGATATAGCTGTTTTCGCAGGGGCGGCTCTGATCCTCGCAGGCGGATGGATAAATTACAAAAACAGAGGAAGTTGACTGATTCCTTTTACACTTGACAAATCAGTATTTGTTATTATCATCTAGATGCAGGTTGCATATAGATGAAAGGAACATATTGTACGGAAGAAGAAGGACGCAGAATCGTTCCGGAAGAAGAATAAACAAGTTCCTTGAACCCTGTCTTCTTCTGTTGCTCCACGCTGGAGAATCGTACGGTTACGAATTGCTTGATAACCTGGAACGTTTTGGTTTCACCGAAAATCCAGCGGACCCAAGCACTATTTACCGTATTCTCAGAAGCCTTGAAAACAATAGTTTTGTAACTTCAAGATGGGCTGAAGGAGATTCGGGGCCGGCAAGAAGAGTGTATATACTCTCTGCTGCCGGCGACAAATATCTCAAGTTATGGGTGAGCGATCTTGAAGAAACCGACAAAATTCTGAACCGTTTCTTCAGCAAGTACCGCAATCATATGCAGCTGCATCACAGTAACGGCAAGCAATCTTGCTAAAGGAAGGAGTTATTATGCCTGCAGGAGATGGAACAGGACCCAGAGGTGAAGGATCGATGACGGGAAGAGCATTGGGAAGATGCGCTGGATACCCGGAAGGCGGGTATGCGTTAACTCCCGGCCATGGCGGCGGACGCGGTTTATACGGAAGGGGAGGCGGAAGAGGCTTCAGGAACAGATACTACGAACCGGACTTTCGCGGAAACTATCCGCTGAACAATGCCCCCATTTATAACCGGGAACATTCATCGGAGACAGAATCCCTGAAAAATAAGGTTCAATTTGTAGCGGACACTATAGAAAATATAGCATTCCGTATCAGTCAGCTCTTAAAGAGAAAAACAGAAAAGGAATAATCCATGAAAGTAATTGTAAGTTCTACCGGAAAAGATATTGATTCCGAAATCAGCCCGGTGTTCGGCAGGGC
>DAOWNO010000272.1 GCA_030642525.1 Candidatus Aegiribacteria sp. | reverse complement strand
CTCAGCAGTGATTCGGTTCGTATAACTTTTACCGGAAAGGGAATTGGTGTGCTTCGCGATCAGATAATGCGAATTCCTGAATCTGTTCAGGTTAATGTAGCAGTTAGTGACCAGAACCAGAATTTCCCTCTCAGCATATCCAGAGAGATTTCTGGAAGCAATATTGTATTCAATGGAGAGGAGTACTCCAGTCTTTCAGCAGTGGAATTCCGCCCTGGAAGCATTGAATTCACCATAGATAGAAATATCGTCAGAAATCTTCCAGTGGCGATAACTTCATCCACCGATATACCGGAACGGTACTACTGGTCGGTAGCATCAAATTCAACGGTTGAGGTGAAAGGCGCAGAATCAATTGTCAGTCTGTTAGACAGCTGTTATACCATACCTGTTGACCCCGAAATGGATCATGTACACGCGACTATTGTAAAGCCTGAAGGTGTTGTGTATATAACTCCTTCATACGTTTCAGCCGAACTCGTTCCGCCTGTGGAAGTGATAAAACCACTGCAACACTAATCATGTATTGACAGGTATGAAACAAGATGGGTAGATTTAGACCGATGTTGTGGAACAGGACAGTCAATTAGTAAATAGAAAACTGCATTTTTTTGTGGAGGGATATTCTATGAGATCAAAGATTCTTGTGAGAATTCTGATTGTGCTGCTGGCCGTTTTTCTGGTTTTCAGGATTCATCAGAGAGTCGAGACCTACAGGGTCCCAAGAGAATTCTGCCGATCACAAATCAGAACACTTGCTGAAGCGAATATTCAGCACATGTTTGAAACTGAAGGAATTCCAGCTCCTGATCTTGACAGCCTCCTAACATATGCAAGGGATAACGGGTATTTTGAAACTTCTATGAGTAATGAAGGCATTACGATTTCATTAAGGAACGGCAACATAAGGCAGGATCTTATTCCGGATGTATGGAAGAATCTCTGGAACGCTACCGCTATTCAGAACATCAATGATGAGATCAATGCACTGCAAGATGCGCATTCGGACATTGAGCGGGAAATAAGCGACCAGGAGAACCGACTTGGATTCTCGCTTGATTCCCTTATTGTTATCCGCGAAGAGTACATACAGGAAAATCCACTCACTCAAGCAGAGCAGGAAGAAAACTTGCTGCCTCCCGGCATATACTTCGACGATTCCCTGGGCTTCAACGCACAATCACTGATAGATACCGAAGTCAGCCTGGCTGCCTCCATTGACTCCATAAATTCTGTTCTCCAGAACTTCAATAATATCATTGCACCCGCCCTGAAGGACTCTGTCTCTTCCATCGTAGCTGCAGTATGCCCCACTATCTGGGAAGTTGGATATTTCGATTCGGTTTACATTTACGATTCAAAACTTGCTCTCGGAACGCAATTCGCGATATCCTGCCCTAATTATGACAGGCACGGCGGTGTTGTCGGAGGATTTGTCGAGAAGGATTACCCCGATTCCATGTTCCTGGAACCGGACTGGTCCGAAACACAGCTTGTATACAGCTTCCCTGAGTATGCAGCAATGAGACGGCTTCAGGCCTCAAGAGCCAACTTGATCCGTATGGCCGAAGAGGAAGCAGCTTATCTGGCTCAGAGATACCCTTATGTTATCATTCCCAAACAACCGGAGAACCTTGAAATCAATATCGATGAACTTATAGATCCTCTTGGCGGAGAGTATGTGTTCGAAGTTATCCCCGATATCGCATACACATTCTATGAGAATCCCGATGGTCGTACAGCCAGAACAAGAGGGGATTCTCTAATAGTTCATACAATGAAATTCGTTGCCTATACAACGGCTGACCCCGAGGCTTCAAGAGTTGAAGTCTTCTTCTCTCATCCGATGACATTCCCAAGTCGTGCCGATGGAGCAGCTCCTGGAAGTAACGACAACGTCACCGTAATCATGAACTGGGATCGTTCTGAACTCGGAACTATCCAGATCGATGAAAGGGAAGTTGACCTTCTGGATGAACCCACCTGGGATTTCGTCAAATCCCATTTTGGGGCAGACAGCGGTGCAGAAACACAATAAACTGCTGCTGCGATGAGTTTCTGGAACTCTTCACATATTTGAGGGTAGATATACGGAAATAGTTCATACTCTGTTTTTCTCATTTTTACCAATTATTCTCCGGAGGTACATATGTCAGACGACTACATGGATATAGATACTATGGGAGAGCAAACGGATAATCAGTATCTGCTGGCTCTTGCTATCGCAAAACGTGTAAGAAAGCTCAGATCAGGAGCTCCTCCTCTGGTGGATGTTGATGACCCCAGAAAAAAACCATTTCAGATAGCAATGGAAGAGATCGCCAGAAAGAAGATTCTGTACACATTAGATAACGATAGCAATTAGCCGCTTTATCCACCGAAAGGAAAACGCATATGAGATTTGTCTATATTTTCGCAGGTATAATAATTCTTGCTACCGGCGCATGCGGAACACAGGAACGGGTAACCGGAGGAAGCGATAACGACACATCCAGAGTTCTTGCTACAGTAGGTGAAATAGTGATCACCGAGAGCATAATTGATGAAGAACTGAACATGATACCTCCCTACCAGAGATCCTCATTCGAGACTCCGGAGGGTAAAAGACTCCTTCTGAATCATATCATTGAGCGTGAGCTGCTGCTGCTTGAAGCTCAGAGTCTGGGTCTCGAACAGGACTCTTTCGTGATCGCACAGGTAGAACTTGCCATGCAGCAGGTTGAAGAGGCCCGGGACAGGGCTCTCCTTCAAACCTACTATCAGAACGAAGTGGTTGATGCTGTTGTAATACCGGAGGATGATATTCTAGCTTACTACAACGATCACCTTGATGATATCTACTACCAGGAACCGCAGGTCAAGGTTTCTCAAATACTTGTTCTATCATTGGAAGATACGGCCGATGTGAGTGAAGCGCTGGAAGCCGGAGATACATTTGAATCGGTCGCCGCAGCCTTAAGCCAGCATGCACCCACCAGTGCTTCGGGTGGCGATATGGGCTGGGTAACTATAAACTCGCCCCTGCCATACCTCGGAGAACAGACAATCATCTCGGAAGCACTGTTCAGCGCAGACACATATGATGTCATCGGACCGTTTGAAACAACTATGGGTCAGCACTATTTCACGGTTACAGACAGAAGGGATGAGGGAGCGCGCCCCCTCGAAGAAGTAAGGGAATCAATAGAAAATACACTCAAACCCACAATGGTCAATTCGTACTTCCAGGATACCATTATTCCAAGACTCACAGAGAATTACGGTGTTACCATCAATGAGGATGCTTTCCTCCCCGATGAAAGCGTAGGACCCGATTCACTTTTCCAGTCAGCGCAGAACCTGATGGAATCGAATCCTGAGTCAGCAGTGGAATACTACAGCTTATTCATCCAGCGTTTCCCCGATCATGATAACGCTCATCAGGCACAATTCCTTATAGGTTTCACCCTTTCTGAGTATATGGGTAATTATGAAAGGGCAGCAATGGCTTTTCAGCAGCTGATAGATAACTACCCTGAATCTGATTTCGTTGACGACGCGGAATGGATGATCGAAAATATGGGTACGCCTCCTGAAAGCCTTTTCATTGAAACTGTTCCTCTGTAGGACGAGACTATTACAGACT
>DAOWNO010000075.1 GCA_030642525.1 Candidatus Aegiribacteria sp. | reverse complement strand
GTCAGATGTGTATAAACCTGCGTTGTTTACCTCCTGGCATGTCCTAGCATCTCCTCCACAGCTCTCACGTCTGCCCCGGTATCGAGCGGGCGGGTAGCGAAGCTGCGACGAAAAGTATGGGGTGTTGCTCCTGCCGCCCTCGCAGCGCTTCTGACTCCGACTGCAACAATACGGCGGATATCTCGCGGGTCAAGCTTTCTGCCTCGGACACTGACAAAGAAAGTACCCGGATCGGGATTATAATCACGAATAAATTCACTTCTTGCTGACAGCCAGGACTCAAGTGAAACGCAGGTTAATCCGGGCACAGGGACAATCCTTTCCCTGTTTCCCTTACCCACCACTCTAACCTGCTTCTGTTTGAGATCCATATCAGAAAGCTTCAGTGTAACAGTTTCAGCTGCCCGGAGACCTGCACCGTAAAGTATTTCAACTATTGCCCTGTTACGCTTGCCTAGAGCTGTGCTGTCATCGTAGCTGTTTATAACCTGAGTGACTTCTGAAATGCTGAGAAAACCGGGAAGCTTTCCCGATACTCTGGGCATGATCAGCAGGCGTGCAGGATTGCCGGATATTCTATCTGTCTCCTGAAGCCATCCGCCGAATGTCCGGAGAGATGACACCTCTCTCACAAGGGTTTTTGAATCAAGATCACGGCCAGCTTCATGACGAAGATAACTTCGAAGATTCAATGTTTTGAAGCTTTCAATTATATCGTCTGATCTGCACCATTTATAATAGCGGTTTATATCTGCTCTATATGCTCTTATCGTATGTTCAGAGAACTTTTTTCCATAACGAAGATCCTGACAGAACTGATCTATCAATTCGATATTCTCTTCTTGCAGCCGGGACAAAAGATACCTTTCTTTCTCTCTTCCAGTATTGGGAAGCCACACCTCGGACAAATTCTATCAACAGGTTTATTCCATATCGCATACTTGCATTCAGGATATCTGCTGCACGAAAAGAATACTCTTCCTGTTCGGGACCTTTTTTCCACCAGTTCTCCCCCGCAGTCCGGAATCGGACAGGATACCCCGACGGGAACCGGCTCCGTATGATCACAATCAGGATATTTCTCACACCTTAGATATCTTCCGTACCTTCCGGTATTCACCAGCAGTTTCCCGCCGCATACAGAGCAGGATCGCCCCTCGAATACCACAGCAGAATTCTCCTTTACCGGCTTTGAGAATTTGCATTTCGGAAATGCAGTACAGGCTTTGAACTTGCCGTACCTCCCCCACCGCACTACCAGTGGAGAACCGCACTCGGGACAGGTTTCCTCTGTAGCTTCCTGCAGGTCGCTTCTTACATCGGAAACTGTTGCCATTGCTTTCTCAAGTGAGGACACAAGAGGAAGATTCATTTTCTTAAGAACATCAACGTAAGATTCATCGCCGTTTGCGATAGAATCCAGAAGATCTTCCATCGAAGCGGTAAAGCCGATTTCAAAAATATGCGGAAACATCCTGACAAGTAATCTCTCTGTAGTAGTTCCAAGCTCGGTGGGTTTGAGTACTCCCCCCTCCTTTTCCACATATTTCCTGTTTTTCAATGTTTTTATGGTACTTACGTATGTCGATGGTCTTCCAATTCCCTGTTTCTTCATTTCCGCTACAAGTCTGGCTTCAGAGAATCGTGGCGGCGGTGTTGTGAATTTCTGTTCCCTGTTTGCCGATTTGAAGACTACAGTCCCCTTCTTCATGAAAGGCAGTTCTTTCTGAATTCGAATGAATGCCGGATCAATTATGGAGTATCCCGGTGACAGAAGACGATCTCCCGTACATTTAAATTCCAGGCCGTCTCCGGTAATGGTGAAAGTGGTTTTCTCTATCTCGGCATTCCCCATCTGTGTGGCAATAAAACGGTTCCATATAAGAGTATATAGAGCAAGCTGAGGAGATGTGAGGGCTCTGGAAAGCATATCCGGTTCTAATTTGATACTGACGGGTCTTATTGCTTCGTGCGCGTCCTGAGATCCTTTCGAGCTTCGATACCTGTTGGTCGATTCTGACAGAGCACTGCTGCCGTACTTCTGTGAAATATACTCTCTGCATTCCTTTATGCTTTCAGGACTGATTCGAACAGAATCCGTTCTCATATATGTGATAAGTCCACTGCGTTCCTTTTTTTCAAGAGAGATCCCCTCATACAATTGCTGCGCAATGGTCATAGTTCTCGAGGGTGAATAAGAAAGCCTGGTTGAAGCTGCCTGTTGAAGCGTACTTGTTATGAATGGAGGTGGTGGTTTTACGGATCGTATTTTTCTCTGTATTCCGGAAAGAACCCATTCACCTGTGTAGTCTGTAATCCTGCTGTGAACAGTTAAAGCCTCTTCGGATGAGCGAGGAGCCTTTCCTGGTTTATTAACCCTTTTCCCATCCACTGTTTCAAGCGAAGCTTTGATAATCTTTTTCTTCTGAACGAATTCTGCTTCAATGAGCCAGTGTTCAACGGGTATAAAGCTGGTGATTTCATCTTCCCGCTGCTGAATGATTCTCAGCACGACCGTCTGGACTCTCCCTGCGCTTTTCCCTCTCCCGATGATTCTCTGAAGGTAGGATGATATCTTGTATCCCACAAGCCTGTCCATAACACGTCTTGCCTGTTGTGCGTCAACAAGCTGCATGTCTATAACACTTGGGGTTTTCAGTGCCTTGAGTACGGTATCTTTAGTTACCGCGTTAAACCTGAGTCTCTTGAATACCCTTCCGTCTTCCTCAAGAATCTTTGAAAGATGCCAGCATATTGCTTCACCTTCTCTGTCGGGATCAGCAGCAAGGTAAATCCTGGTAAATCCTGAAGCTTTTTTCTTTAACTGAGCTACTATTTTTCTCTTATCCGGAAGGATTGTGTATGTGGGCTTGAAGTCATTCTTCTCATCGACACCGATGTAATGTGTTGGCAGATCTCTCACATGACCATATGTAGCTATTATCTCGTATCTGTCACCAAGATAACTCTGCAGGCTTCTGGCTTTGGCCGGAGATTCTATTATCACAAGGTTCTTATTATTTTTCATATATCTTTCAAATGAACTGATCTTGCGAAACGTTTCTGTCCGCCGGAAATTCTTCAGTGCGAACAATCATCAGTTCAGATCAGTCATCCAGTCATTAATGTTTTCAAAAATCAGTGTTCTGATTTCCGGTATAGTCGCCTGTTTTCTTTGCAGGAAGTAGGGGCTGCTTGACTGAGATATTACACTGAAACTGTCTGAGATAAAAGAAAACAGATCTGAATCATAATAATTGTTTTCACGATAGTAGAGAACCATCTGATCAACTACCGTGGAATCAAGTAATGCTCCGAGACTGCTTATCAGTGCAGTTCTTTTCTCAACCGGTTCAGGGTGAAGAATTGACATGATAAAAACTGTATATCCATTTGCTGTATGAATCAGTGATATAGCGTCGATTTCAACAGAAATCGATGCGGCTATATACCCGACGGGGTAGGAAAGGAGCGTAAGAGAATCTCTGTAAACCTCAATGCCGCGAACCGGTGTCGAAAGAAGAAGGCGAGGCAATATAACTTCATCCGGGGTTTCTGGAAATTCTGGAATCCTGATATCCCGCAGTGAGATAGCTATGCGGGTTATGCCGGGTTCTGCAGCAAGACTGTCTTCAGATGAAACGAGCGTATCTGAATGCATTTCCGTTAATGGAGTATCAGGTAATGAATCGGGATCCGGAAGAATCGCAGAAACGACTGAATCTGTTCCGGAAATGTAAGATCCCATTTCTGAACCACTCATATTACTATTATTGAACAGATTGATGGGATCGATCAGTAAAAATGCAATCATTATTAGAACAGCAGCAGATATTGAAATGGAAGTAGGTGAAATTTTTGAGAGGATATCCAGCTTTGAACCGCTTTTTTTTCTTCTATCATCTACCAGGATTGCATGTTTTCGATCATGCTCATGTTCTCGTTTGTATTCCGGTTTGATGTCAAGCGGGCGATCAACAGCTCTGCCTTCAGAAACACATTTTTCACATACATGCATTTTTCGATTAAAGCATTCTGAACAGGTCAGTTCGCCGCACGTTCTGCATGGAGCAAGTTTCTGAACGCTTGTAGGAGTGCGGCCGCAGATGTGGCATCGATCAATCGACAGGACCTCATCTGAAGCAGTTGTTATAACAAGCTTCTCTTCACTATCCCCGGAATCCTCCGTTTCTTTTTCTTCAGAGTATTCACTTTCTTTATCAATGTCGGTTTCATCTGCCTGAAGTGATCCGGAGACTGCATTTTCCTGGTCAACATCAGATGATAGATCAGTTTCTTTAGTAACTGTAGAATAGGATCTGGGCAGCAGATCAATGTAGGGGTACATTCTGTTTTGAAGAATCCTTGCCTGCTCCATTGAAATACCCTCGCTGAGAATATTCGGAGAATTATCTACTTTTTCTCTGGCTTCGTCATGGGACATACCAAGTTCGCTGATCAGCATTTCAAGGACTTTTTCTTTCTCTTCATCCCTGCTGAGACGAACCAGAAGAAGATCAACAGTCTGACTGTCGCTCACTCTATCCACTCTTTTCTTCAAGAACAAGAGAGAACTGGCGATGAAGCCTTCGCATTACAATCCTGCTTGCTTTTCTGAGTGTCTCAAAAACACCGACTCCTTCAGTCGCTACAGATTCAACACATGGAACCCGTTCAAGTCCAAGCTCTTTTCTAATTATTTCTGATGATAGAATGTCAGGCAGATCACGCTTGTTATTCTGAAGAACCAGGCTGAGACCTTTCCGTTTCGTGTTCCTTAGATTCTCCTTCAGATCCCGAAGACTGGCAATATTAGCATCCATTCTTGCCCTCTGAGAATCCGCTACAAATATGATTCCATCCGCACCCTGAAGAATAAGTTGACGACTATCCGAATACATCGCCTGCCCAGGAACACTGTAAAGGTGCAAACGCACCTTGAAACCATATATCATTCCTGAATTGACAGGTAGAAAATCAAAGAAAAGAGTCCGTTCATTTCCAGTAGCGAGAGAAATAAGTTTGCCCCGGTCACTGGAAGGGATCACAGAATGGATATACTTAACATTTGTTGTCTTGCCTGAAAGCCCAGGACCTGCGTATACAAGCTTACAATCGATCTCTCTTGAACTGTAACTAACTGTCGCCATTCAATTTATCTCCGTTTTCAGAATCTGTTTTCTCATTTTCACTATCCGAGAATTCCTCTTTCATTCCTTTTCTGAACATATGCAGTGCCTGACCTACCGATCGCGCAAGATCAGGGATTCTCTTCGCTCCAAAAAGCAAAAGAAGCGCAACGATTATCAGAATAATTTCGCCGGTACCTGGACGAAACATCATATCATCCCCCTGTCTTAATATTTTCATTCTAGAACCAGCGGTAAAGATAACCTACAAACATCAGTCCCGCAAAACTCATCAGGTTCACCTTGAAAGCTAATTCCTCAAAAGCGAATCTGAAAACTATAAGATCAAAGCCAAAAGGACCCACCGATAACTCAAGCGATCCAGAGAAGAAAGATCTCAGAGCAATTGATGATTCCGGGAGTATCGCTGCTATTCCCTCTCCAAAAGCCGTACCTGTCATCACTCCCAGGAATGATATTATTATCCAGAATCGAGTTGAACGGTTATGAAGCACTGCTCCTCCATCATTATGTTAATCTATCGCTGATAACAGGTTGAATCAACCCCTGCTTCCAATATCCATGGAAAACCTTTTCTAAGTAATATAACAGCAACAATACCGGTTACTGTTCCTGAAAGAATACCCCAGATCACAAGCGGCAAAACAAGAGCACCGAATGGAAGACCGGGAAGAAGCAGCGTTGCCATAAATAACTGAATACAAAGACTGAAGAGACTGCCGGCAACCGATATACCTGTAACGGAGAACGCTTTCCTCAGGTTTCCCATAACGATTGACGAAACTATCCCACCTGCAAGTGAAAGAAGGTAAGTGGGAGTTGAAATTGTTCCCAGCAGTAAAGCGGCTCCGGTTGATCTTAGAATGTTGATTCTCAGGCCTGTCATTGTGCCATATCTTATTATCGCTGAGACGGTGACCACATTGCCGAGTCCAAGCCTTAGAAACGGGAATGGTTTCGGCACGAGGTTTTCGAGTACTCCGATTCCAATTGCGAGAAGCACAAGAAATACTTCTGCCCGGAAATTGCCTGCCTGCTTATTCGTCATCGTTGCCGGATATTACTTCAAGCATCAGAGTTTCAATCTGCGAAAGGAGAACATGGCTGTCGAAAAGAAGTTTTGCCCTCTCAAGGGCGCCTCTGGAAAGCCTGTCATGCAGAGTTGAATCATCCATTCCTGCAATCGCATCAGCAAGAGCATCAGGGTTATCAGGCTGTACTATAATGCCGGATACTCCATCTGCATTGACCCATGGAACGCCTGTTGAAATTGAAGTGCTTATAACGGGAGTACCGCACGCCATTGCTTCGATCTGAACAATACCGAAGGCTTCACTCCTCAGAGTTGATGGCAGGACAAAGCATTTTGCTCCCTGATAAAGCTGAACAAGCCTTTCATCATCAGGATCAAGAATAATCTCAATGTTGAGCCTGTATTTTCTGACAGCATGCAGAATATCCTGGAGGAGCGGTCCTCCACCTACCATAATGAGCCTGCGATCCGGAAAACGCTCCCACGCTTTCAGCAATACGTGAATGCCTTTGTACTTTCTGAATCTTCCCACAAAAAGAACGTAATTACCTTTCTCCATGGAATCAGAAGGTTTGAAACGATTGAGATCGGAACCAATCGGTATTATTGAAACATTCTTCAAGCGTAATAGAAATACAGATGTTTCGGCATACACAGGTGATGTGGCAATTACCGCACCGGCACGGTTTAAAAACCTGCGAAGAAAGGGACCGTAAAACGGAAGAAATAGAGCCTGTCTCACAATATCGCTGTGATATGTGACTATATACGGCGTATTGCGCCCGGTCATCAGCCAGGATAATACCGCTGAAGGGAGAGGAACGTGAAAATGTACCAGATCAGCAGGGATTTCTCTCAACGAATCTATTAATTCAGGACAGATGGGATTCGACATCACTCTTCCGATACAGGGAGTTGTTCTAACTTTGAACCCGGAGATTTCCATGTCAGTGCCATCGGTGTTGTTTCCTGCAATCAATACTTCCACCTCATGCCCTGAATCAGTCAGGAATGATGATAGATCATGTATGTATCGCTCAATTCCTCCGCTTACCAGAGGATGTACGTCTTTGTAGACCTCCAGAATTTTCACTTCGAAAACTCCCTGTACACGGTGAGCACTTCTTCCGCCATACGTCTCACTGAGAATCCGGCGGCAAATTCAATCAGTTTCTTCTTATCGTAAGCCGTATCAAGAGATTCAAGTATGGTTCCGGCTATTGAATCCGGGTTATGGCTCGGTGCAACATTCGAGATTCCCGAGAATATCTCTACGAGCGCTTCCGCCGGAGTGATTACCGAGGGGACTCCAGCTGATGCCGCTTCAAGAGGTGGAAGGCCGAAACCTTCATAGAAAGATGGATAGACAAGCAATTCAGCGCCAGTAATACAGCTTTTCAGAATGCTTTCCGAAAGCTGACCGGTCCAGATTACTCCACTGCTGTTCCTCAGAAGGTTCTTCAGAGCAGCCGGTCCCCAACCCCATCTTCCGGCAATTACAAGTTTAAGATCAGGGTGCTCCTGAATAACAGCCTGCCAGGCGGTAAGCAGGCTGGAAATGTTTTTTCTTGGTTCAACTGTTCCGACAAATAGAATATATCTATCCCTAATTCCGGTGAACTCCTTAAATATCTCCGGATCAAAATGCATGGGTTCAGTTGAAAGATATACTTTTCTGATTATATTTGAGTCTGCGCCCAGCCTCCGAACCGCTTCTCTACCCGTGAAATCACTGTCAACCATCAGTACATCGGCCCTTTCCGCAACTCTCCTGAAATAAAGACGGTAATACACAGATCTCAACCGCGGAAACCAGGATGGGTTTGCGAGAAACGCCAGATCATGGAGAGTAACCGCACAGGGTATTCCGCCGGGCGGTCTTCCCGCAAAAGCGGGAAGATGAACTATCGAAGGAGATACAGACGCCGCCAGAACAGGCAGCGTAATATTTTCATAAAATACTTTCAGTATACCTCGAGTCGAAAGATCGGTATCAAGAGCTTCAGATGGTTTCATCAGTCTTTTTGCCGCAGCTGCCAGAACATTTGCATTACATTTAATAAAACCTTCAAGCAGCCGCCGCAGGTATACACCCGTACCGCCTCTGTTCACAAGCGAGTCAGCGTATATTACAGGAATGCTGTCGTTCATATTTAACGGGGTATTGCTATAATTCAATTGTACTCGAGTTACCTATGTT
>DAOWNO010000027.1 GCA_030642525.1 Candidatus Aegiribacteria sp. | reverse complement strand
TGACAGAAAAAGTATACTGGGTTGGTGCTGTTGACTGGGCCATAAGAGATTTTCACGGTTACAGTACAAGCCGGGGAACAACGTACAACGCTTTTCTGGTTCTTGCCGAAAAGGTAACTCTGATAGATACTGTTAAGAAGCCTTTCTATGGTGAGATGATGTCCAGGATTGCGTCAATCATCGATCCTGGAGAGATCGATTACATCATCAGCAATCACTCGGAAATGGATCATACAGGTGCGCTTCCTGATACTGTTTCTGCCGTGAACCCTGAAAAAGTTTTTGCCTCACCCATGGGGAAGAAAGCAATTGCGGCACATTTTCACCGGGATCCGTTTGTTATTACCGAGGTTAGGACAGGAGACAGCATTTCCCTGGGAAACATGAGCATGACCTTTATTGAGACAAGAATGCTTCACTGGCCGGACAGCATGGTTTCCTTCGTTCCGGAAGAGAAGGTTCTATTCACCCAGGACGGCTTCGGTATGCATCTCGCATCTTCAGAGCGCTTTGACGATGAGATTCCGATGCACATTCTGGATGAAGAAGGCTTGAAATATTATGCCAACATCCTGATGCCGTTCTCGCAGCTCGTAACCAGATTGATAGATCAGCTCGGGGATCTTGATCTGGATGTTGATCTGCTCTGTCCGGATCATGGACCTGTATGGAGGAGCGATATTGATCATATCATCGGTAAATGGGCGGAGTGGGCGAAGCAGAAACCATCCAACAAAGCTGTGATTGTCTTCGACACCATGTGGCATAGTACTGCTTTGCTTGCAGACGCTATTTGTGATGGTCTTGATTCACAGGGAATTTCCGTCAGAGTAATGCCTCTGGGCTCCAGCGGCAGGAGCGATGTCGCTACTGAGGTTCTTGATGCAGGAGCGCTGATTGTCGGAAGCCCCACCATCAATAATCAGATATTTCCCAGAGTGGCTGACTGCATGACTTACCTGAAAGGTTTGAAACCTAAAAACCTTGTCGGAGCGGCTTTCGGCTCATACGGATGGAGCGGAGAAGCAGTTGAACAGCTTGAATCCATGCTTGGTGAGATGAACATACCGCTTGCTTCGGAAGGATTGAAAATCAACTACGTTCCTGACACTGAAGCCCTGGAGAAAGCAAGGGATTTCGGAGTATTGATAGGAAAGAAAATCATTGAGCTGGCAGGAGAATCAGGATGATAGACATTAATGCCATGTTTACACTGAGTTACGGTCTATATGTAATCGGTTCACGATCAGGCGGTAGGATCAACGGACAGATAGCGAATGCGGTCTTTCAGATAACAAATTCGCCAATGCGAATAGCCGTTGCGATAAACAAAGAAGAACTTACGCATGAATTCATAAGCGATACGGGTGTTTGTTCAGTAAACGTTCTGAGCGAGACAGCCGACCTTCCCTTTATCGGGCAGTTCGGATTCAGAACCGGCAGAGAAGTGGATAAGTTTGCGGAGGTTCCTCATACACTTACTTCTTCCGGCTGCCCCTGTCCGGATGAGAACATACTGGCGTGCATAGATCTTTCAATGAAGGACAGTCTCGATGCCGGCACGCATACATTGTTCATTGGGGAAGTAACTGAATGCATGATCACAGGCGAAGGAACACCGATGACATACTCCTTCTACAGAGAAGTTCTGACCGGGAAGACACCTCCAACCGCGCCTTCACATATCGCGGAAAACAAAAATACTGAAGTTGAACTTAATGGAGAGGATAAGATTGAGATGAAAAAATATGTATGCAATATATGCGGGTATGTATACGACCCTGAAAAGGGCGATCCCGATTCCGGAATCGCTCCTGGAACCGCTTTTGAAGACATCCCGGAGGACTGGGTCTGCCCGGTTTGCGGCGTAAGTAAGGACCAGTTCTCAGAGCAGTAGACATCTCCGTGTTCCCGGGGAAGTAACCTGATTTAAAAATCCTGAGTGCGCCACAGTTCAGGATTGTTCACTGCTGTCGGTTATCAAGGGAAAATTCTCTTTCGATTCTCTCGAAGTACTCCATGCAGCGCCGTACATACGCTCTCTTCTCGTTGTATTTGCCTGGGAAGAAACTTCGTTTGAAGCCGTAGACAAGGATATTTTTCAGGTCGTTTCTGGTCAGGTTGAATGCATTTACCGCCTTGTGAAGTTCCTTTGTAACGGTGGTGTTCGATATTGTCCTGTTATCAGTACATATGGATACCGAGAGTTTTCTTTCCATCATCTTCCCGAATGGATGGTTGGCAAGATTCCGGTAAGCTGGGTTGGTCTGCTGATTGGATGTGAGGCAAACCTCTATGGTTATCCGGTGATCAGCGATGAATTCAGCAAGAGAGTTAACGTACCCTTCCGGGTCAATGATGTCTTTGGATCTGACTGAGCCAGGATCCAGAAGAGTCAGGCCATGCCCTATTCGATCGGCATAGAGTTCCGTAATAGCCTGGTAAATACTCTCCGGTCCGTAAGCTTCGCCGGCATGTACCGTTTTTTTCAGGAAATGCTTCTGAGCCCTTCTGAAAGCGATAAGGTGATTTATTGCCGGCCACCCTTTTTCAGAACCTGCGAGGTCGATACCGACCACCGGAAGATTCTCATCCCATCTCGCTTTTGATACCGCAGCTTCCAGCTCAAGTGATGCAAGTGCAAATACCCGCCCGGGCTTCGTGTATCTGTGCATATCGAAGAACCTTCTGTACCAGGAAGAGAATGCCGGTGTGAAAAATCTCATTGCGCATGCAATAATTCCATAGTGGAAGGGAGGTTCATGTCCATCAACTACTTCTGGCCGGGAATTGAATTTTGTCTCTGCCCTGTCCAGTCCGTGATTCACGGCTCTGATGCATTCGATGATATCCATTTCATCATTCGCGTGAAGCTGAGGAGCGAATCGTACTTCGATGTAGCGAACACCCTCATTCTGGTTATCCTCAGCAACTTCGAAGGCAATCCTTTCCAGATTCTCTCTTGTCTGCATTATAGCGGTTGTATAGCCGAACCCCTTAAGATAATCGTTGAGGTTTTCATAATCGTCCTTGAACACGGTTTCACGAAGTCCCGACTCGGTATAGGAAGGAAGCTTGAGACCGGATTCCCTGGAAAGTTCTATGAGCGTGGAAAGCCTCACTGAACCGTCAAGGTGCAGATGGAGGTCGGTTTTCGGGAGCTTTTTCAGCAGAGCGTGATTCATGTAAGTTCCTTCCCGGATAAATGTTTCAGAAGAGTTCACCGAAAGCCATCTGCATACCGGGTCCCTCAGGCGACACGGCAAAATCAAGCCTGAAGGTTCCTCCTCCAGGAATTATTACTCTAAGACCAAGGCCGCCGTCGAGGTGGAATCTGTTCCATCGTACTTCATCCAGATCATCAGCTACCTGCCCGGCGTCACCGAAAAGAACGACTCCGAGTTCAATTGTACTGCTCTCGTCAATCTTGAATGTTACCAGCCTTTGCCGGAGTTCCAGATTAGCCAGAAGTGTCCATGAACCTCCGAAGCGTCTGTCATGATATCCTCGCAGTCCGGTGTTTCTGCCGAGACCGGGCAGGTGTGGAAATGGAGTTTCTGAAAGACCGAAGTGCCTTTCCCCATGGATGCGGAAAGCCGGTGTTGTCGAAGAACCTATCGGAGCGAAGAAGGCGAGAGATGCGGCCGCGTTGGAATAGGAAAACCCGCTGCCCATCTGGTGTTCCATTTCTATTGAGGTATACCCTGTGATGAGTGATGGAAATAACCAATGAGCTTCTATCAAGGGTCCTGCGCTCCAGAGGGAGCCATAATCAGAGCATGGTGAGGCAGTCCAGAGCGTATCTTCCGATCTGTCAAACACTGTTGAATGGTTTACCCGTATACCGATGGAAAGGGCCATGCCGTGTGCCGGGCTGAATTTGTAGATCCCGGAAAGTTCCTGCATCTGCCTGTCGTACGAAGTGTTGACATCTTCGTCGCCGTCGTTCCCCCATCCGTAAAAAGAGTTGTCATTATCAACCCTGTATTCAGCTTTTATGTTTATGAATCCATTGTTCAGGGGGAAAAAGAATTCCGGTTTTACCATCATGCTTCCATTCGTAAAAACGTGTGCCATGCAGTTGAAAGCAAAAGGATTGAATGGAAGTTTCATGTTCTGGCTGACAACGCCGCCGAACATTACCCCTGAACTGGGACTGTAGCTTACAAGAGGTATTACTCTCCAGGCAAGAGAGGGCATGGAGAAAAGGACAAGAATTACTGAAATAAATATCCTGGCTGAAATTTTCATGTACTCCGTCCTGAAATTAAACCTAAAGTTTTTCCTGCGCCGGTTCATGGATTATATTGCACAAAATAAAGAAAGTAGAGGTCTTTTGAAAACACCACTGATTGTTGTCCCAACCTACAATGAACTGGAAAACATTAGAAACCTGCTCCCCGTTCTGCTTGATCTTCAAATAAAGCCCGATATACTCGTGGTCGATGATCAAAGTCCGGATGGAACAGGAAATGCAGTCCAGGAGCAGGAACATACCCGAAGAGTACATCTTCTCAGCCGCCCGAAGAAAGCCGGCCTCGGCAAGGCGTACATTTCCGGATTCAAATGGGCACTGGAAAGAGATAAGTACGATCCGATCATTCAGATGGATGCCGACTTTTCTCATAAACCCGAAAAAGTACCGGAACTTGTTAAAGCTCTTGATAATAATGATGTTGCTATTGGCTCAAGATATTGCAGCGGAGTTAATGTTGTCAACTGGCCTCTCTCACGATTGCTGCTTTCCTGGTTCGCCAACCGGTATACAAAACTGATAACCGGTCTGCCGATTGAGGATGCTACTGGAGGTTTTAAAGCTTTCAGAAGAACAGCTCTTGAAAAGCTTGATCTGAATTCAATAAAATCCGATGGGTATTCCTTCCAGATTGAGGTTTCATACAAGCTCTACAGATCGGGATGCTCTATTACGGAGATTCCCATCATCTTTGTGGACAGGCATGCAGGCACGTCCAAGATGACAAAAAGTATTGTATGGGAGGCTGTCTGGATGGTATGGCATCTCCGTTTTCCCTGGCTTTTCTGAGAGGAAGCTGTCTGTATGATTCCTTTCATTGCCGTGTTGCTCATCTTGTCAATCAGCCCGAACGATTGGGGTTTTGAAACATCCCGAAGTTATGTCACATCAATTTTCGAGGATTCAGATGGTATGATGTGGTGCTCAACGTCAGGGGGGATTCTCCACTATGACCCCAATACCGGGTGGGACGATCCAATTGTCTATCCGGATGAATTACCCTGGTTCAGAATAAATGATCTGTATGTGTACGATTCGCTGCTATGGGCTGCTACAGCCGGGGGAGGCCTTGCCTTGAGACAGGAGGGTTCCTGGCAGATTTTCTCCTCCTATGAGGGCATTCCAGGAAGCGGAGCGGTTCATTCAGTTCACTGTGCCGGAGGATATACGTGGGCTGGATCTGATGGAGGCCTTTCGCGCGGTAATGCTGCCGGCTTCCTGCAGATGGACGAGTCTGCTACAGGAGGAGCTTTCAGGGCGGATGAAGTGACGGGAATCACGAGTGTTTCTGACATCCTGTTTCTGGCGACTGACAGGGGGGTATACTCGCTTGATCTTCTGGCAAGTCCTTTCAATCCCGATTCCTGGACCAGCCATGAGACGGCGACGATTAATCTTGGTATTCTGGACATCTACGCGGTTTCAGCTGATTCCGTATTTGGCTTCGGTCCGGGCGGAGTCGCGCAGATGATCAGCCCGGACAGCTGGCAGGTTCTTCTCGATTTTTCAATGAGCGATGATTCAGTGGTTACCGGGCTTCTCCGGATAGACGACGGGCTTCTCGCTTCCTGCATCAATGTCAGAAAATTTATCGAAGAAGGTGTATGGGAAACATATGGAGAGGGATATCCCGTCAGTACTTTCTCATCATGCCTCGGATCTGCAGGCGACGAGATCTGGGTTGGGTACGGTCTTGATAATGTGAGTACAGAGAATTCGGGAAACGGACTCGGATATCTTGATAATGGAACATGGGTTTCAGTTCCTGTTTCAGGGATGGCGGGGTCAAGTTGTTATCAGATAACACTGGACAGCGGCAATATGTACCTCGGAAGTCACAATGCAGGTCTGATGGCGTTCTATCCGGACAGTGGATGGATTACCTTCAACATGAATACAGTGAATATGCCCAGATCTCTCCGAACGTATTCATCTGCAAAATCGTCCTGTCCGGGAATTTGGACCGGCAGTTATCATTATGGGCTTACATGGATTGATGACAGAAACACATTTTCCATGGAGGATGACACGGTCATTACGTATGTATCAGATTCTCTTTCCGATGTTTCTCCGGATGTTGTCCAGGTTATTGCTCCTCTTCTTAACAACCAGATAGTAATGCTCTCTGCCCAGAACGGAGCTCTCTGGATCGCGCAGGAAGCCTTCTGGCAGTCACCTGATGAAACCAGCGGGATTGCAGCTGTTTCTGGTGATCCTGAATCAGGCAACCTGGAGTGGGCATCCAGAACAGATGCGGATGGACTTGCTTCGAAGAATATCCAGACACTGTATCCGTGCGGTCAGGATAGCCTGTGGATAGCGTTCGCTTCCAACGGTGGCTGTCAGCTTCTTGTTCATGGAGGTGATCCGGTCGATAAATCACAGGATACTTGGTATCCGGGAGCGGGAGAGGTGTACGATACCTCCTGGGGTCTCTCTTCAAGTCAGGTTTTCTGTTTTGCCAGGGATAACGGCGGCAATATTCTGGCCGGGACTGGCAGCGGCCTGTTTCGCTGGCAGGAAAACGTGTTTGTTCAGATTTCAGGAATAACCGGTTCCATAAAAACGATGCAGGTTGATAACAAAGGAAGAATATGGTGCATGGGCGGAAGCTCAATCATTTGTGCGGACGGCTCTGAGATTACGGAATTCACAACTTCAAATTCGCCATACATACCCACGAGCAGAGTCGAGAATGAGTTCAGTGTTTTTCAGCCGGATGAGGGGAAGCTGTATTTTTCCTCGATAATAGGTCTCTGGACTCTTATTGCGCAGCAGGGCAGCGATGATAGTCCTGATCTGCTGTTCTACCCCCAGCCATTTCTTCCCGCTGATGAAGAGCTTCGTATCTGCTGGACAGGTGTTGACCGGCAGATTTCCGTTAAACTGTTTTCACTTGATGGACAGTATCTTGGATGTATACAGGCCGAGAACCGGGAGGAATGGTTCTGGAACGGTTCATTGGGTGGCGAAGATGTGTCCTCCGGAGTGTATCTGGCTATTATAGAAACGGATGGTATGACGTTCAGAGCAAAGGTTGCAGTGATACGATGATAACGATCCGACCAGCAGAAGTATGTGATAGAGATAAATGGACTGATTTTGTCCTGCGTTCGAATAATGGTACGATATTTCATCTTCCCGATTTTCTCGATTATCATCCGGAAGGGAGATTTCAGAATCATCACCTGATAGCTGAAAGCGGCAGCGAAATCGTATCGATTATTCCCGGCGCTCTTTCTGAGAGTGAAGACGGTATCTGGTTCCGTTCCTATCCAGGTTCTTCGTACGGAGGTCCGGTGACGAACGATTCTCTTGGGCTGAGGAAACTGGAAGAATTGATTGACGCTATGGAATCATATTGCAGATCTCATGGCTGGACCGGAATAGAAATGACCCCGCCCCCGATCATCTATTACCGAAGACCTCATAACTACCTCGAGTTCGCTCTGGTCAAACGCGGTTTCAAATATCGAAGACGGGAATTGACAGCAGTTATAGACCTGACTCGATTCGGTGAGGAACTGAAACTGGGATTTCGTTCGTCTGCTCTTCGCGGCGTCCGGAAGGCTCTGAAAAGCGGAGTCACAGTCGAGGAAAATTCTGATTTTTCACTGTTCTATCACGTGCTTGAATCCAATCTTCAGCAGCGCCATGGCGTTCAACCCACTCATACTCTTGTTGAACTTGAACTTCTTAGAAATCTTCTGGGAAGTGATCGTATCAAACAGTTCATTGCTCTGAAAGACGGAATAGTTCTGGCGGGAATGGTTATGTTCCACTGCAACTCCAGGATTACTCTGGCGTTCTACATCTCTCACGATCAGGAGTATCAGGCATTCAGGCCTGTCAATCTGGTTTACATGGAAGTTATCAGATGGGCGAAGCAAATGGGATACCATTACATGGATCTCGGTACTTTCACCCTTGATATGAATGTAAACTATGGACTATGCCGATTCAAGGAATCATTCTCCGCGCGAGGGATTTTCAGGAACACCCTCTACGGTTTTGTCTAGCAGCATGGCTCAAGATCCATATTTTCGCGGATTATTGCTCCTGTGGACAGCTTTGCTGGTTCTTGTATTTGGCGGGAGAATGTATACAACTGATGTTCTTGCGCAGTATGAAGTAGCCGGCTCGCTGATTGGCCAACGCCCTTTCCTTACGGCATCGGGGGAGCATGGATGGATTGTTGACGGTGTAAGACCCGGGAATTTTTTGCCGCATAGCATCGGCTATTCCATTCTCCTGATTCCGGCAGCTGTTTCAGGAGCTATTTTTGGATTGGGTGCGGGGAAGATATCAACCGCCGTTCTCAACGGGGGTTTCAGCCTGATTCTGATAGGGTTCATGTATGCCGCTGCCAGAAGCAAATATGGAAACGTATCCGTTGCGAGATTGATAGTCATTGCTATCGGCGGAATGTTTCTTGTATACGGAAGGATGCCTTACGATGTAACCGCAGCCGCTGCGGCTGTCATGGCAGGTTTCTACTTCTCACGCAGAGACAGGACACTCATTGCGGGTTTTTGCATGGGTATGGCTGTTCTGATCAGACTCGACAGTCTGCTTCTCCTGCCTGTGTTCTGGAACGGCTGGGCGAATGCGAGAAAACTTATTACGGGGATGGCTCCGTTTATTCTGATTGTCGCCTCAGTGAACTGGTACAGATTCGGGAGTCCCCTTCTGGATGGACACAACCAGGATCCAGCTATGGTTCTTGAACCGCTTCGGGGAGGAATTGCCGGTTTGCTTCTGGGTCCGGGGAAAGGCCTGCTATATTACGCGCCGTTATGTGTATTCGCGCTTTTTTTTCAAAAGGACTGGCGACTCTGGACGCCTTTTGTACTGTCACTTGTTCTGCATGGAATGCTTCACGACTGGTCCGGTGGAACGGGATGGGGACCGAGATTTCTTTACACGACTCTCCCTTTTCTTCTGCTTCCTCTTGTCCGGAAAGGCACCGGAGGCCGACTGTTCTGGCTGATTGCCGCTCTCGGAATCCTTGTTTGTATTCCAGCCTGCTGGAGTAATGTGAATATGCTGGAACAGGCAGCCGGACCTGATCTTTTTGATGAATACGGTCGACAGGCAGTGCTCTGGGATTATTCAGTGTTTCCGCTTTTTACTGCCTTCAGAAACCTCGGTAACGGGATTCCAGATATGTTTGGTGCAACGGCCGCAGTTTCCATCGGGATTTCCGCCTGGTTCGGATTACTGCTTCAGAGTACAATTGCATTAATGCTTGCCGGAGCAGGAGTCTTTGTCATGAGAAAACGAACGGAAGTATCGGAGAAATGAAAATTCTGCATATATCTCCACAGAATTATACTGGAATCCTTACCCTTTTCGTTGAGGGACACAGGAAACTTGGTCATGAAAGCCGGCTGGTGACTTTCTACCGCGCATGGAATCAGTACAAAGAAGATATATGTCTGAATCTGCCTTTCGTCGGGCATAAGGAATGGCTCTGGAAAGTGAAGAGACTGGTGAAAGCCGGAAGTCTGAATGTGCCGTTCACCGGCACCTCTGAGCGCATATTCTGGACTCCGAGCATCACCGAAAAGATTCTGATGAGCGGAAGGGACTTGATCTGGACACCTATCGTAAGAAAAGCTGCAAAGAAGTACGATTTGTGGGATTACGACATCTATCATCTCGAAGGTGGAATGAGTTTTTTCAGGGACGGCAGAAATATTCAGTCTCTTAAAAAAGCCGGAAAGAAGATTGTTTCCTACTACCATGGTCTCGATCTCAGAATGAGGGGGGCTATACGGCCTGTGTGGGAAGCAACTGACCTTCACCTTACCTGTGAATTCGACCTTTATCTGAGATATCCCGAAGTCGGTTATCTCTTTCTCCCTTTTGATCCGGGTGAAATGCCTCAGGCTGATCCTCCCGCAGGGAAAATACGTATCTGTCATGCCCCGAGAATTCGGTCTGTTAAAGGTACAGAAAAAATAATTGCTGCAGTTGAGGAATTGTCACGGGAGATTCCCGTAGAGCTCGTACTGATTGAGAATATGTCCCACTCGGAAGCCATCCGGATGAAGGCATCATGTCATATTGCTGTTGATCAGGTTGCGAGTGGAGATATGGGCTACGGTGTCAATTCACTTGAGACCCTTTCTATGGGGATTGCAACAGTGACCAGCCTTTCAAGGACATATCAGGATTTCATTCCGGAACACCCGTTTTTTCTCACAACGCAGAAAACATTGAAACGTGACCTCCGCGAACTTGTGCTGGATGAAGAACTGAGAAAAAAACACGCGCTTGCAGGTCCACCCTGGATTCGGGCACGGCACCACTGGTTGTCAGTGGCTGAGGAAATACACAGGATTTACCAGGAACTGGGCTGGGAAAAAGCACCTGAGAAAGAGGATTGTTAATACAATGCAGAACACCGATGCTAAAAGGGATTTATCGCGGGAATCGATATTCTACGCTGCGGCCCTGATTTTCAGCGGTCTCGTTCAGGTAGCATTTCTTCCCTTTTTCTCTAAATTCCTGACCGCTGATGCTGCAGGTGAACTCGGCATACTGAGAATCATCTCGGAAGCCATCGCCGGAATAGTAGTGCTTGGTCTTCCGACTGCATTGATAAGAGCGTGGCAGAGAACAGCAAATCACAGAGCAGTTCTTATTCGAGGCATCGTTTTTCCTGCTGTTCCGGCTTTATTGATGGCTCTGCTGGTTCTTCTGCTTCATGGATCTCTTGAATCATTACTTCATCTACAGTATCCCCGGTACCTGATTCACGCTGTTCTTCTTGGAATCGGAGTTGCATACGTGCAGCTGTCTCTGTCTTTCCCAAGGGCGGATGGTCTGGCAGGTCGATATCTCCTGCTGCAGATAATTCGCGGGTTTCTTGCTCTTGGAGCACTTGCTGTTTTCCTCTATGCCTGTTCTTTCAATGCGATTCCCTCTTTTCTGACAGCAAGATGGGCTCCCTCATTCCTGATTGCCGCCGTGGCGATAATCATGATGTGGAAAAGAACGGCAGGTTCGGAGAAAATTGAGAAATCGTCAGCCCTTAACCGTGATATACTAGGTTTCAGTCTGCCTCTGATTCCTGCTGCGCTGTCCATGATCGTGCTTTCATCCGCTGATATGTTCATGCTGAGAAACATCTATCCCGACCTTGCAGAAAGCGGATATTACGAATGGGCAAGCCGTGCCTGCCTTGTTCTCATGCCTTTGATCCTGGGCTTCGATATGGCATGGAAGCGCTTCATTTTCAGGAAACGCAGAACCGGCGGAAACCTTGCGGAGCTGGGCAGAGCAGGACTGCTTTTCATGGTAATGGTCAACTGGACCGCCCTTCTTCTTGCGATGTCATCTCCATGGATTGTGGGTCTGATCGGGGGCGTTCATTTTCTGCCTTCCCTGCGCGTGCTGCCTACACTTGCAGGAGCAAGCGCAATGTTCGGGCTGTTCCTTATTTCTCAGACCGGCTGTCTTCTTACAGGTCAGACCAGATATATCGCGGGAATGACACTGTTCGGCGCTATTCTGAATATCGGATTCAATTTTCGATTGATACCTGTTGCGGGTGCGCTGGGAGCAGCTTTCGCTACTCTCGGCACAAATCTGTTCATGGCTCTGAGTCTTTTCTGGCTTGGCAGAAAGGTTTTTCCGATAAGTTTCTTTGCAGTTGCGCTGACTGTAGTATTACCGATTTCCTTCGGCCCTCTGGCAACGCTTGACGCCGGCTTTCGATCAGCGATTGTCATTATAGGAACTGTCTTTACAATTCTTATCATCGCTGCTCTAAGAAAATTAGGGACCACGCTTGCGGAAGGATTTTCGGAATGAGACCGGAAATATCCATGCAGATACCGGTAAAAAACGGGGGAGAAAATTTCCGGATCACTCTGGAAAGTCTGAGGAACCAGGATGCGGGTGGTATTCCATGGGAGTTAGTTGTAATTGATGACGGAAGCAGCGTTCCGGTCGAGCAGCAGTTCGACCTTTCTTTTCCCGAAGAAGTTAATGTAAAGGTGATACGTCGAGAAACAGGCGGGAACAGACCGGCTGCCCGTAACAGAGGCTGGCAGGAGGCATCCGCTCC
>DAOWNO010000279.1 GCA_030642525.1 Candidatus Aegiribacteria sp. | reverse complement strand
CCCGGCAATTATCAGTCGGATATTTTACTTGTCAGATTGAATGCTTCAGGAAATGAGATCTGGTCAATTACGATTGACGGTGATGACAGCGATTCGGCCTGGGATGCCGTTGAGCCGGAAACAGGCGGATTCATTGTTCTGGCGAACACGATGTCTTCCGGCAGAGGAAGCTACGACGCGGTAATATACAGGCTTGATCACCAGGGCAATATCATCTGGGAACTGAACGCTGGAAACAGTTTCTGGAATACAGGAAGCGGACTTGCCATCAGCCCGCAAGGTCATCTTCTCTTCGGCGGCAGAACCTGGTCCGAAGAATCAGGATGTTTCGTCCCCTGGGTTGTGTATACCATTCCGGAAGACCTTCTCAACTGGTAACAAAGGAGAAGAGGCATGTCTGACAGACATTATCTGAAAGCGAACTGGGATCTGCTTGAGGGCTTTGAGAGCGATCAGTCAAAAGGGATTGAACATCCGCCTCTTCAGAAACCCGTTTCTGAAGGAGTGTCTCTGGTATCCCTCCCTGCTGTTGATATGGATGATTTCCCGAACTCTTCCATCTCGGAAGCTGTCATATCAAGAAAAAGCGTAAGAAGTTTTACGGATGAACCCATCTCCATAGTCGAACTGTCCTGGCTTCTCTTTGCTACTCAGGGAGTGAAGAGTATCGTTCGAAACGGTATCGCTACATTCAGAACAGTTCCATCCGGTGGAGCCCGCCATCCTTTTGAAACTTATCTTTCAGTCAATAACGTCACCGGGCTGGAACCGGGGCTGTACAGATACCTCCCTCTGGATCATACCCTTGCTCACCTCGGAGACAGGATTCCCCCTTCCAGCGTTATCGAGGGATGCCTTGATCAGCGATTCGCCGGTGAATGTTCCGTTACTTTCATCTGGACGGTCATACCCTACAGAACCGAGTGGCGATACGGTCCTGTTTCCAATAAGATCATTGCTCTCGATGCGGGACATGTCTGCCAGAATCTTTATCTTGCGTGCACAGCTTCAGGTCTTGGCACATGCGCTATCGGAGCTTACGATCAGGACATTATGGATTCTCTGCTGGATCTTGAGGGCAGGGAAGAATTCGTAATCTACATAGCACCTGTCGGCAGAAGATAGGAACTGTTCATGCTTATTCTTCTGATCCTCGTTTCTTTCATTGAACCTCTGAATCCCGCGTCAACTGAAATTGCCCTGAAGGATCTTTCAGAAGGGCTTCTTCTGACCGATGGCCGGCACAGAGGTCTTTTTCTCCAGAGCCGCTATAATGAAATCGAAGTGATCTCAGATGAGCCCGGAGCCGGAAGAAACGTCATTCTGATCGATGGGAATGTTCTTTTCAAGGAATGCCCTTCAGGAATGCCTCAAAGAGTGATCGTCATCGCTCCGGGCCAGACAGAAGCTGCTCTTTTCGAATCCGAATGCTTCAGCGGACCTTTCAACACAGCAAGCACCACATTCATGATCGCGCAGGATGGCTTCCTGACCGAATACGATCTGCGGGGAAGAGAGATTGAAAGCTGGTATATCGGTGAATTCCCGGCATGGGCTGCCGCTGCGGATGATAGAATCTGCTTCACGGGTGAAACCGGCGGGCTGAGAATCCTTGCAATTGAGTCCGGAGAAATAATGAGCTTGCGAATGCCGGGAGCAGAAGAAACAACTTACTCAAGAATTTCATCCGGACGGAATGGTCTGTTTCTTGCCGAAAAATCATCCGGAGGCTTCACCGTTCTGGATTCAACAGGGAATATCATTACAGATAACTCCTGCTATTACTACCCTTCCTGGACTCCGGATGGATGTATCTTATGCTCGTATCTGGAGTTCTCAAGAATTTTTCCGGCATCAGGAACAATCCTTGTTATTTATCCGCGCACGGGAGATCAGGATATCATACCTGTATCGGGAATTCCGCTGAATCCCGTTTCTACCATCGAAGGGAAAATAATCTGGACAGACGGCGCAAGCGGCAAACTCATCGGTTTCAATGTCCAACCGTTTCCACCTCTGGAATATCATTCCGCAACCGATGATCCTGAGGGATATATTGACGTTCCGTACATGCACCAGAGATGGGATACACCGGACTGGTTCAACGGAAGCTGGTCATGCGGGCCAACATCATGCGTCATGACTGTTCAGTATTACAGGATGCTCACTCCTGATTCCATCTGGGTTTCATACCCATCAAAAGGACACTGGAGCCTGTGGGGCAACTACATCCCCGAGGAGTACAATTTCCTGGGATATACATATGACATCTGGGGAATCAGCGCCCCGGGAGATGTATGGGTTCAGGGAGCTCACGGGTTCATATGCAGGCAGTATGGTGGAGCGGTCTGGAATTACATGGTGGATTTTCTCAATCAGCATGAGGTGAGTTCCGCATGGGCGGGAACTTCGTGGTCCACCCTGACAGAACAGATCGACAGCAGCTATCCGGTTGTCTGCTCCAGCACCGTACTCGGTTCGGGTCATATCATTATCCTGAACGGTTACTATACAAACCATACTATAATTGTTAACGATCCATTCGGAGACGCGAATGAGAGCGGATGGGGAAGCTTCTACAACGGCAAGGACGTCCTTTACGACTGGCCCGGATACAATAACGGCTACGTTGAGATAGGAATAAGCCAGCTTTTCTACGCGCAGGCTCAAATTCCGACCGAACCCGATACGCTGGTGGATGACTGCTGCAAAGGATTTGAGAAATACGGTGACTGCAGATACTGGCATCTCACAGAAAGCGGCTACGAAGGAAACGCATGGTGGACATGGTCAACAGGCGCTCTTCCTGACACATGCATCGCGATGTGGTATCCTTTCCTCCCAGGAACGGGTGATTACATCGTATCTGTTTACATCCCTCCTTACTATGCGACGGCAACGGGCATTTATGTAATCCAAACCTCCTCAGGCCCGGCGGAGATCACTCTCGATCAGGGACTGTACAGCGGGGAATGGGCAGTACTCGATACATTCCATCTTTCCGATGATGCCCGGCTGAAGCTGGGTGACTACACCGGAGAAGGAGGGCAGTATATAGCTTTTGACGCAGCTCTTTTCAGCCCGACCGGAACTGGAATAAGCGATGGTTCCGGTTCAGCTCATACAGATATCTGTCTATTCCCGAATCCCTGCCGCGAAACAGCATATGTACTTCTTCCCGCCGATAATGAAGGAGCGACTGTCTCTCTCTATGACACTTCCGGAAGACTCATTTCAAGAACATCCTACAGCAACTGTCAAAGTACCGTTCAGATTGATGTCTCTTCTCTTTCCTCCGGTCTGTACATGGTGAAGGTGATCGTTGACGGATCTTCAAACGGAATATTCTCCAGTCTCCTGACTGTCTGCAGATAATGTACAGTATCATATGAACTGTCCAAAATGCGGCCATCTTCAGAATGATTCGAATCTCGAGTGTGTCAGGTGCGGGTTGATCTTCGAGAAATACAGAACACGTGACCACCGTGAGCAGTTTCCACAGGTCAGACAGAAGCAAGTTGGAT
>DAOWNO010000256.1 GCA_030642525.1 Candidatus Aegiribacteria sp. | reverse complement strand
TATTAAATTTTTAATGTCATATTTGATAGAATTCATTTGGCAAAAAATTAGTGTCAAGTGTAAAGATTTGACCCCTATGTTCCCCTATGTCGCCGGTTAATCGTTGAATCGTCTCACTCTTAAAGTACAGTGTGAGTCGATGCTGTTTTTCTCATAATACTGCTGGTGGTAATCCTCAGCGGGCCAGAAAGCAGATGCAGGTTCGATATCCGTTACAACCCTGTAACCCCTGTCATTCAAAAAGGCTACAAGTCGCTCCGAGGTTATTTTCTGCTCTTCAGATGTATAGAAGACGACTGAACGGTACTGCGTTCCCGTGTCCGCTCCCTGGCGGTTCACCTGCGTGGGGTCATGTATCTCGAAGAACATCTTTACAAGTTCTTCATAACTTACAAGTGAAGGATCGAAGACAATCCGAACTGCTTCGGCATGTCCCGTCGTGCCGCTGCAGACATCCTGGTAGGAAGGTTCATTCAGATTTCCGCCTGTATAACCTGCTTCGGTCTTGAGAACACCGTCCTGCTGCATGAACAGATGCTCCAGACCCCAGAAGCACCCGCCTGCGAATATCGCTGTTTCTTCTGTCATCACTGGTTGAAACATCATGGAAATGGAATTCACGCAATGCCTCGTATCAGCAGAAGTATATCCCTCCCCCGTGAATACATGTCCGAGATGAGCTCCACAGGCTTTGCATAGAATCTCCGTCCTGATTCCATCCGGATCAGGTCTCCGTTCAACTGCGCCTTCTATTTCAGCATCGAACGAAGGCCAACCGCAGTGTGAAGAGAACTTGCTGTCAGACGTGTAAAGCTCAGCGCCGCATTGTCTGCACAGGTAAATTCCGTTCTCAGAATGATCAACGTATTCTCCGGTAAAAGGAGCTTCAGTTCCTCCATCGAGGATAACACGTTCTTCTTCAGGGGTGAGTTTCCTGTAATCCATTTCTTCCTCACTTCCTGACGGAAAGGTGTTATTAAGTACAATCAATACAGAGAAGATAATCACAAATCTGGTAATACCACTTATCATATTCTCTCCGATACTTTCATTCAATCCAATCAAACTATTGCTGATCTTTTTCCACATGTCATGATAACTGATCGGATTCAATGAAAAGAGGTGCTCTTTCAGAAAGGTGCCTGAAGAGCAATATTTCATGAAACACAAAAGGAATACCGTATTGTACTGCAACGGGAGATGAGGTAATGACTATGACCGGGCGAATTGTACTCATTTATACTACAGTACTGTTAACTACGGGGACATCCTTTGCTCAATGGAATTTCGAGATAGTAGATAACTCCGTGAATGTTGGATGGTATTCCTCTATTGCCATTGACTCGGCTGATTGTCCGCATATTGCCTATCTGGACGCCTACAACAATACATTGAAGTATGCATGCTGGACGGGGAACGAATGGTTCATCGAGACTGTTGATACAGGTATCAGCCCCGACCAGCTGGACGGAAGCATTTCTATCGCACTGGATTCACTTGGAAACCCCCATATAGCCTATTCTACAATGCACGGTAATCCGGGCGATACAATAAGATATGCCTATTGGGACGGTACTGTGTGGCATTCGGTTGATATAGTTGATTCGGGTTATGGGCTCATATGGCCGTCACTTGCACTTGATTCTCAGGATCGTCCTCATGTTTCATGGTGCAATGAAACAGGAGGATCTCTGGAATACGCTAGGTGGGATGGTTCAAACTGGCAGATAACAACTGTAGAACAAGGTTCCTGCACGGGCTATTGCAACTCGCTTGACCTCGACTCTTCCGACTATCCCCACATCTCGTACATCAGTGAGGCTGAAAACCTCAAGTATGCCCGCTGGAATGGTTCTGAATGGGAGATTATTACACTGGATACAGTTAGGTATTATGATTTCGAGGGGGTTAACACTTCCATTTTTCTTGATGTGTCGGACCATCCTCATATTGCTTACACGTATTGGAATTCTGACGACTTGAAATACGCATACTACGACGGCTCGGACTGGCAGATAACAACAGTTGACAGCGATGGAATTACCGGGAAAGAACCCTCTATAACAGTGGATTCAGAGGAGTGTTCTCACATCTCATACAGAAGTACAGTACTCAAGTATGCCTGCTGGACCGGATCCACCTGGGATATTCTCGTTCTCGACGAAAGCAGTAACGCAGGAATACAGAATTCCATCGCACTCGGAAGCGATGATAATCCCCACATTTCCTATGCCCAGGGAAGCAGTGCTGTTCTCAAACATGCCTGGTATGATTCCGGACAGGGAATGGAAACTCCTTCCCTGCCTGCGCAGAGCCATCTTACTATGATATGCTCATCACCGGTTCAGAATTTCGTTACTGTTACCTATGCTGTTCCCGGTTCCGGTTCGGTTAACCTGGCGATATACGATATCCTCGGACGCCGCGCAGCAGAGCTGATTGCCGGCGAACAATCTGCAGGTCTTCATAAGATTGTGTGGGATTGTGCAGGAATGCCTAACGGCGTTTACATGTGTCTACTCGCAGCGGATGGAGATATGCTTGCCCGAAGGTTCGTAATTAACAGATAGATCGAGTAGGGTCAAACCTTTACTTTTGACATTTTACTAGAATTATTCATTAGAAAGATATTTTAATACCATATTTGATGTTTTTCAATTTATGTCAAGATAATGTCAAGAGTAAAGGTTTGACCCTTTTCTCTCCCCATCTCTCCTTTCTCTCTTTCTCTTACCAAATTACAACCCTCACTGACGGTTAGCTGACCAGGACAAAGAATCACTGGTACTGAAATGGACGCCGAGACTGTCAAAAGCCCCCGCCGTTCCCAGCATTCCGGAAAAATCGGATGGCGAATTATACGTGCCGCTGATATTCAGTGAATAACTGTAATACCCGCTACTCAACGTATCGGTCATTTGAAACTCATTACTCGTAATTGCTGCATCACCAGGAGTCCATATCACTGTATCCGCCGGCAGATCCGTTCCCCAGTAAACAAAAGTAAACTGGAGATCCTTGACCTGACCATCGTCGACTGTAAAAGTAATTGATTCACCAAGCACTGTTCCTGCCCAAGCTCCATCTGGCAGAACTGGAGTTACCGGCGATGACGAATTACCGCAAGATAAACCCATCGCAAGAAACACAATTGACATCGAAGCAGCAACGATTATTCTTTTCATGATGCTTTCCTTTCTCAATATTCTGATCATAGCAATTAAATGCAAGATGTGATCCTGCATCTAATAGTATATTCTCATGTACCATCTTCCAAGGAATATATTCGAACTTCATAGATTCCAGATCCTGCAATAGTGTAATTCAGAGCATCTTCTGTGGAATATTCCGAATCCCATTCCGCAATCACGGCTCCTGAAGAAACCTCAACAAGTTTAAGAAGCGGTGAGAATCCTTCTGTGTCTACTTCAATACACACCTGATTAAGTGTCTCTGCTTCGAATTCGTATGCGTCATAAGACAAATAGTTATGATTCGGGTCACGAGTATCACTGGACTCAATAACTCCAGTTCTCTCAATCATTAAAGGAATTTCTTTCTTGATGCCTTCCCCTCCGCCACAACCTGCCAGCAGTGCAATTGCCAGAACCCCTACAGGCACGAATTGATGCTGAATCAACTCGATGGATTTCATTCTTCCTCCCTACAACTAGGTACATATCGTATTTGATTTCATTACTGAACAATTGATACCGGTGGCAGTTCAAGCTTGTCAAACCGATAATGGACTGCTGTGTAATGCACCCAACTGGAGATGAATGCGGGTACC
>DAOWNO010000271.1 GCA_030642525.1 Candidatus Aegiribacteria sp. | reverse complement strand
GGTTTTGAGCTTCAGGTTCAGCCTGCCTTTTTTCAGGATACCCGAAATCAAAGCATCCAGATGCGACCATTCCGTACCCGAGAACAAATCATAGACTGTCCGATTGGTAATGGGGGCGTCGGGTACATCCATCCAGGTGGACAGGAGTATCCTGCCGCTGCTGTTGGAAATAAGAAACTTGCCAGCCGCCCTGTCCGCGATGAATGTAAATCTTTTTCCTATAGCTGATTTTTCAAGTTCCACGCAGGTTCTGGCAACATTACGGACAAAGTCCTTCAGAATAGAGTAGTCTCTTCCGCCGTTAAACAGACACTCCCCGATAACCTCGTTATCAGTCTCCAGTGGGATCGTCCATTGGTGCAGCGCAACTCCATCGGTTTTCTGATCGTAGGATGTCCGCGTAACAGGATTGGTTCCCCGTATGTTCAGTGTAACCCTGGATGCGCCTGATATTTCAAGAAGTGCGGCTGCTGCTGTCTCTTTAACTCTGATCAGGTCAGAAGCCGATAACAGTGCTGAAGTACCTCTGCTCAGAGCGGAGTATGTCTCGGCTGCCTTTTTGGCTGCGTTGATACTGTATACATCGTCTGATTTAACTCCTGCCGCAATAATTACAGGTTCAAGATTTCTACCTTCGACTGATTCTGTTCGAAGAAGGCGCCAGGTACACCTGGTAGTTTCTCCATCCTGATTCTCAACTTCCCATGATTCCGGGAATTCGGAAGATCCGTTTTTGATAAACCTCTGAGCCGCGCTGATACCACCTATACCGTTGAAAAGGATATTTGCTGCAATCTCAGACCTGGCAGTAGCCAGATCGAAGGAAACTCCTGTCAGTTCCTCCATAGGCTTGTTCCAAAGAATAACCGACCAGTCGATCCTGAACAGGGCAATAGGCACATCCAGTGAATCAATCACGGTAGCCGCAAGTTTACTCTGTCTGCTTAGAAGAAGGTCCAGATGTTCTATCTCAGTCTTGTATTCGTTAGCGTTGTGATATGCTCTGATCGCTTTGGCTGATATTTCTGCGAGGGGAAACAGCTCTATCGATGAATCGGTTCCTGTGAAGGCCATAATTATGTAACCGCTAGTCTTTCTGTCCGATTCCAGAGGAAATACAAGGCAGCTGGTGAACCAGGAATCAAGGGCTCCCATATCATCCCCGGTGAGCCTGTAACCGGTATCGGAATCTGCCATAACCGAAGACAGCCTCAACTCCAGAAAGACTTCAGGTATATCATCCGGCCAGTCGGAGGTGCAGCCTGCAAGCCTGGTATCGGATAGGGGATCGGACAGATAAATAGCTACAGCGTCAGCATCGATGCTATCACGTAATTTTTCAGCGATTTCAGCAGTACTGAAAATTCTGGTGGAAAGGAGGGTATCAGCTAGATTATTAATCTTCTTTATTATTTCAAGGGAATTTCTACTGTTTTCGTTCACAATTGTGATTTCGGAAATATCCTCAAAAATTCCGACCGCGTAGAATACTTCCCCATAATCCTCAAGAATCGGGTGAACATCCTGAAGGATTATCCTTCTTGTTTTATCAGGAAGGGTAAAACGGGCAGTTCTTGCATCCTCCTTCTCCAGTGACTGACTTGAGAAAAAGGGTCTGGTGAGATCTTCGATGATCTCATAGCTTTCACTTGGCAGGATCTCATGGAGGTGAATACCGAGAAGGTTTTCAACCAGCCCGAACATACGCCCGAAAGCTCTATTGGCTACAAGTATCCGGAAATCCCTGTCGAATAGAACCAGTCCTGTGGTAACTGAATGGAAATACGCCTGGTTCATCTTTCTGCTTGTTCTGAGGCGGTTTTCAGCTTGAAAACTCTCGGTTGTATCGAAACAGGTTCCAACCATACCGCTGCCTCCCGGAGTGAATGTACACTCTATTCTGCGCTGGGCATCGGGATGGCAGACTACTTTTATCTGTTTACCGTCCAGAACCATCTTTACAACATTCTCCCAGGAATACAGTACAGGTGGCACCAGAACATCCTGTATACTCTTGCCGATTGCGTGCTTCTGGGGTATCCTGAATATACTGGACATGGCTTTGTTCCAGAGTGTGATAGTGCCTGTTCTATCGGTTCCCACAATACCTGCACCGAGTTCATCAAGCATGATATTGCTCTGGCTCTTAAATCCAGGAATACCGAAAATGACTATTTCAGCCTGATCTTTAACTGTTGTGATTGACCCGGTGAGGGAAGATGTGGATATATGAACCGGGATATCCGGCATTCCACCGGCAAGAACGGTTGCCAGTTCTGCAGGAAGAAGAGTAAGAGGCTCAGGTGAATTGATCAGCCTTCGTGCGCTTACGCCCAGAAGTCCTTCACTGTCACCGGAAACAAGCAATATACCTGAATCAGGAGTCCAGCTGATCCTTACCCATCCACGAGAATGTGTAGCGCCTGCCGTACTATTGTTCATCCGATTCACTCTCATCACACATCGATGAAACAGCCATAGTTAGATTATGTATTGCAGACCAATGCAGAAGTGAGTCCAGGAATCATCAACGAAATCCGAATACTCGTTGGGAAATGAGGTGCTTTTCCGGGATCTTCCGCTATGAGACAATGCGCAATCTACTCTAACCCGACCCATCTGGTAATTTCCCCCGACGGAGAATGCGAGACCCACGCGGTTCATATTCTCCCCCTCATTGAATCCGACGCCGGTATACATGTTCATATTGTACTGTATGGGGGTTTCAATGGAAAGCTTCCCGATAAAAAAGTTATTGTTCAACAGATCTATTATTTCGCCTTCAAAACCCATCGTAGAATTACCTATGTGCGCAGCTCTGGCTCTGCCTGCAATCGATAGTCTGGAATAGTAATGGTCTGAGGATCCTGAAGTGTAACAGACACCGGCGCTCAGCTCATCGTCGGCAAGAAGGAAACCAAGATGATAACATGCCTCAGAATCATCCCAGCTCCATGAATACGTTGAATCGATGTAGGGAGTGAATTTTTCATCGTACACGTACTCGTAACTGACTTCACCGAACCTCAATCCGGCGGACACTCCTGCTGAGACATTGTCAGTAAAACTCCATGAAGCTCCACCTACGGCTTCCCATAACCCACCCTCAGCTTCGAGCATTTCAACAATATCTATCCCTGGATGAGCGGGATCATCGGGAAGGAAGTGCGTTCCTTTGTACTGATGATCCGAAACCTTTGCGACGCCGGCTCCAATAACCAGACTCGATCCAGTTCGAAACGCGACCGCACCGGTCAGTGAACCAATGCCGGTACCCGATCGCTGTACGGTGCTGGTACTGTCAGCGACTTCCTCACTCCACGCTATTAACGAAGTGGAGGTTGACATATTGAAACTGTTAACACTGGAAAGAGAAGCGGGGTTCAGTAATACCGCCGTGGCTCCCTCTGATCCGAATACTCTTATACCGACAAGAGCAGCTGACCTTATGCTGATAACATTAACAGTGTTCCCATAGTTAAGCGCGTCATGAAATCCGTACCCGAAGCATACAGCGGGAACAATAAATAGAATTAGAATAAGAACACAGAGTGACGATGAAGTTCCTGAATTGTTATGTAGAGATGAAATCCCTGTGAATGAGAAATGTGGCATATCTTATCCTTTCCTGCATGCT
>DAOWNO010000282.1 GCA_030642525.1 Candidatus Aegiribacteria sp. | reverse complement strand
GTCTGAATTGAATAAACAGGGAAGGTAAATAATGAATAGATTTCCTGAGAAATATGAAAAGCCAAAATTGATTTCGCTTGATGAAGGTCTTAACACAGGCTGGTCTGCAGTTTGCGGAGTTGGAGCAACCCCATCAACATCAGATCCCCATTGCGATCAAGGTCCTGGTGCTTCTAGCAAAGGCGGTTTCATCAATCTGGAGATTCTCCAGCAAGGTCTGTAATTAAATAGTACCTGTCACTATTTATCAGAAACAAAGCATTATGTATTTTTCAATAACCGGCAGTTCAAACAATCGACTGAAAATATCGAGAAATCTGCACTCCAGATTATATATAATGAAACACGGAGCTTTCCTTATGGAAGGTTCACGGTTCGTTGCCGACTATCTCAGGAATAATGAGCCGAAGTGGATCATCCTCTCGGAGGAAGCCACACCTGCCTCCAGAGCTGTCGCGAATGATGCATCTGAAGCAGGTATTGATATTCTGGAAACCCCGATCAAACTCTTTTCAGAAATATCGGACACTATTCACTCCCAGGGTATCATCGCTGTATGCGCATTGCCTGAAATCAACGAGAGCAAATTGGAGCCGGAAGGGATTTTTCTTCTGCTGGATAGAATATCCGACCCTGGGAACACAGGTACAATCATTCGATCAGCTGCTGCATTCGGATGCAGCAGTGTAATTATGGGAGAAGGATGCTGCTGTCCTTTCACACCCAAAGTTACACGCGGGTCGGCTGGAGCCAATGTGAAAGTACCTGTGCTATTTGATATCGACCTTCCGTCATTCATGCTGCGGAACTCCGATAACTGCACATTTATCGGAGCTGAAGCTTCAGGCGGGTCTATGGAGCAAATCAAGAGTTCAACCGGGAATACAGGCATAGTAATCGGTTCGGAAACTCACGGAATCTCGGAAAAAGTTCATGAACTACTGGATGATACTGTCACCATACCTATGAAAGAAGGAGTTGAATCCCTCAATGCGGCGGTTTCCGCATCTATCCTGCTGTATGTCGCAGGAAGTCAATAATCACTTGTCGCTTTATTGGTGGGTGGCACTCTACGCTCAATGATGTAAAGCAAAGGGTAGAATTCCGGATCTTTCGGGACAGCCGTAATCCCGCCGGGTGATATATTGAATCTCCAGTTGTAAGCATCTTCTCTGTCGGGCAGACCGGCAGTGTACAGAAGATCTCCCTGTATATTGAAAACATCAAAAGTTGGCGAAAGCTCCGCTCCCCTCTGCACCCACAAGTTATCCAGACTGTCAACACCCATGCAGCGTATCATGGGACGATTCGGCAGCGGCTCCCAAATCATTGTCATATCAGTGCCCTGGCTGTAAGCAAGTTCGATAAGAAATTTCTCTTCTTCAATTTCAGAAGGGAATTTCGGGACTTCAGCATATGGGAGATATAAAGTATCTGCACTTGAGCCATCAAACCGGTAGCAGTAGATAACAGGCGTATCGGTGGGGGATGGCGCCACGTATACTCTATCCTCTCCGGCGGCGGCTATTGCTGAAAAGAGATCCATTCTCATAACATTATTGGGAATGTCCTCCAGATTAAGCAGAAACTCCTGCTCAAAATAGACTGTTTCAATGGTATCAGGGTTTATTCCATTCCATAGAGCTATGTTCTTAGTCACTTGCAGCTCTCCGGTTTGAAGAAAGTCCATCCGGTTCCGGATTCCAACAATGTTTTCAGGACCAACTGAAATCATGCTCATGGGAACACTTCGCCCCAGATGAATTGAACTGATGAAAACTCCTTCGGAATCGTAGATATACCAGAAGGGCTGATCTTTTACGCATATGGTGCCGTTTCCCAGGACTTCAAGCAGAGAAGGCATCTGCTTTTCACCGGGACCTGAACCCGGCCTGCCGATTCGCTTTATGAATGCACCCGATTGGGAATAAACAAATATGCAGCACTGAATACCGTCCAGAATCAGGATTTCTCCATCCGGCGCATATTCGAAATCGCTTATGGAGCCGAAAACATAGTTGCTGTCACCCATTTCGATGCCTATGGAATCCGCGATATACAACGTATCAATTAGCACATTGCTGGAATCATGATCATCACATTCATTACCGCAGGAAAGGCAGAGGATAATTGACATCATCAGGAATACGGAATGTTTACACAATTTCATCTCTTATCCAATCCAATATTATTCCGGCTATTTACAAAAGCATAGTTCACTTATTGATAATCCGTAGTATATCTGCTGTAAATACCTGATTTTTCGAAATGGAAACAACTGCTAAGCATCTCACCGGAAAAACTGCGTCCAGACTATGAAGTCATCCATTTGCTTCATTTCAGTGCTAGCGGTATTGTCGCTTCAGGCAGGACTGTCGTTGTTCAGAAGGGATCTGAGCCATGAGAATTCCGGAAAGTTTCGTTATAGAAGATGGAGCCTATGCCATGGATGGTGGCTCAATAGCCCTGAATGTAAGGGATCCGGAGGGTAAGAAACATCACATCGTACTCTGGCAGCATTTGTTCACAGAGCAAAGCAATCCGGACAAAATTCCGGGTCGTCTGTACTTCGACAAAATTCTCATCCCTGTTAGAGCGTCGGTGGAGAGTCAGATTCTTGCAGCCCTGCGGGAAGCTCGGCTGGATACGGTTAATCTGGAAAGTGAAGAAGTTGAAGGAAAATTGGAATTGAATCCCGGCGTTATCGTCGGGGATGATATCAAGGAGTACATGTCAAAGATAGACGAAAGCCCAAACGCGGCACTTGCTCATCTTGTACGGCAACTGATCGAATACGTTGAGTCAGCAGATTACATCGAACTTGCCCGTTTGCTGAATACAGATTAGTACTTCTGCAGCGAATAGCACAGGAAGAGATAGTATCAGGTATTCTGAAGCGTTCCGGATACGGTATTTGTGAAGGAGGTCAATATGAAATGGTCATTTACTGGAATTATTTTTCTATCCTTTCTGTTTGCGGGAGGATGTGGCGGTGAAGCGGAGAACGACACGGATGTAACCACTGAGCAGACTGAAGAGCTTGTTGATCCTGAAGCCCTCGGAAACAGGATAGCGGATGTATACGAAGAGATGTATTCCGAGCTGGACGAACTGCTGATTCGTGAACTTGATCCTGAACAGCTTTGGCCTGAACTGACCGATCTCAAGGACGAGTACATAAGCCGTTTCGTGGAGATGGGTGCCATTCATGAGGAAATGAGTGATCAGCAGAAAGCGGTTGTTTCAAGCACAACATCGAGCAGGTTCTACCATTTGAACAGGGATGTGTTGAATTCGGTTAACGATGCAATCATCCGCTACAGGCAGGTTGATAACGATCTCGCAAACGAGATCTCTGATTTCAACATACTTACGCAATACACCTTTTGGGATTTACTCAGAGAGCAGGAACCGGAGGAAGCCGCCCGTCTCGGGATCGAGTAGGAAACCC
>DAOWNO010000194.1 GCA_030642525.1 Candidatus Aegiribacteria sp. | reverse complement strand
GCTTCAGAAAAATGAGTGACTGGGGAAGTAAATTTTACAGCCCAGGTGACAGAAAGATCACGCTTAATTTCGCTCCGGTTGAAGGCTTTCCGGTTGAACCCTCCATAATAGCGGACATCTTCTCCACTGAGCATTTCATGATAAAACTCACTCCTGTGAACCCGACACGTTCCTCAAGGCATAAGGAAATGTTCGGAACAATCGACCCTGACGATCCTGGATCAGCAGATTATCTTGTGAGTGAATTCCGAGGCAAGGGTTTTGATACTATCCTGAGTATTGGGGAAACAAGGGAAAATCAGATTGGTTCCAACTGCGGGATGTACGTAGGACAAGTCTCCTCCTGACCGGTGGGGAATAGACCGCGAATACCCGAATTCCAATTGGTTCTGATGAATAATGTCTTATCAGGAAATCATATTCCGGCACAAAACTGAACAGAAACGATAAGTCGTTACTCTGGAGATCAAATGCCCAGACGTACTTTCCGCTGTTATCAAAAGGTCCCCAGTGATAAATATCGACACCGGCATTGAAAAGATCGAGAAGTTCGTACTTGGATGGCATGCGCCAATTCCCCTCAAGCTCATCTATCCAGGATCGCGCATCAAACCAGGTATAATCCATGTCAGGTCCAACCATCCATTGCAGTCGTGTTTCACTGTCCAGAATAATCCCTTCAGGAGATACGCTGAACCTTTCCGAGATACTGTCCGCGAATACAGGAATGCTCGTGACCAGTAAAATGGTATAGGTTATTATCATAGGAAAGCTCACACATTTTCTTTCCTGAAGGATTTTCGTTTGTCTGAATGAATTCATTCCGCATAACTCCCATCATACTGCAGCAGATAAAGATTATAGTAGATACCCCTCCGCGCGAGGAGTTCCTGATGGTTACCTCTCTCAAGGATTCTGCCATCGTCAATCACAAGTATCTGGTCAGCTTTCTGGATTGTGCTCAATCTGTGAGCGACCACGATACTGGTGCGATTATTCATCAGAACTTCAATAGCGTTCTGTATCAGCTGCTCAGTTGCAGGATCGACATTACTGGTTGCCTCGTCCAGAATCAGGATTCTTGGATCATGAGCGAGTGCTCTCGCAAAACAGATGAGCTGCTTCTGACCGGTTGACAGAGTGGTTCCCCGCTCAGCCATCACCGTATTAAAGCCCTCCGGAAGTCTCTCAATAAATGGTGTTGCCTGTACCAAATCCGCAGCTTCTCGAACTTCCTCATCGGAAAGCTCCTTTCCGAGACGGATATTATCGGCAATACTTCTGCTGAAAATGAATGCATCCTGAAGCACGATCGAGATATTGTCCCTCAGGGTTCGAACTGGAATATCCCTCAAGTCTGTTCCATCCAGCAGAATCCTGCCTGAATCAACATCATAGAATCTGCAGAGCAAGCTGATAATGGATGTTTTCCCCGCTCCCGTAGGTCCTACGAGGGCAACACTTCTGCCAGGTTCCACTTCAAACGCAACCTTTCGAAGGATAATCTTGTCTTTCTCATATGAAAAGGTTACATCATCAAACTCGATTCTTCCCTCAACAGAAATATGTTCATATGATGCTTTACTGGTGATTTTCGGATCAGTGTCGAGTATGCCGAAGATTCTCTCACCGGCAGCCATCGCACTCTGCATGATATTGTATTTCTGGCTGATGTCCGCAAGCGGCTGAAACATCTGCCTTACGTAGCTGATGAACGCAACCAGGCCTCCAATTGTGAGAACTCCCTTCAGTACACTACCTCCGCCGTAAATAAGGACAAGAGCAATTCCCGCAGAAGCGGTTATTTCAATAAGCGGCCGGAATATTCCGAATATCACAAGTTGTTTCATATTTGCTTTGAAGTAGTTGCTGTTGGTCTCGCTGTACTCCTTTCTCCGCCTTTTTTCCTGTCTGAAGATCTGCACTATTTTTATGCCGCCGAGATCCTCTGCGAGGCTGGAGTTCAATTTAGCCAGATACTTTCTAACGCTCCTGTATGCTCCTCTTGCCTTAACCCGGAAAATGACCGTAACGATTATAAAGACCGGAGCTACTGCCAGGGACACGAAAGCGAGTCTCCAGTTCAACAGGAACAGGATAACAGCTGTGCCAACTATTAGAATAACATCCTTTACAAGGTTGACCAGAACAGCTGTGAACATTTCGTTCAGGGCCTCAATGTCGTTCGTGACTCTTGTGACAAGTCTGCCGATCGGATTCTTCGAATAGAAATTCAGTGAGAGTTTCTGGATATGCCTGAAAAGTTCGGTTCGAACATCATACATGGATCTCTGTCCGGCTATTACAAGCGTCATTACATGACCATATCCGGCAGCCAGACTGACAAGTATGAGAGCTCCAAGCAGCAGGGCTAATCTTGAAACACCTGATATATCATCCCCTCTCACATCAAGTATGACAGAGGGTGGAACGCTCGACAGCTCCGTCTCGGGAACAAGCCAGTATTCTCCCATGACAGTTCCGGCCTCATCATTATATCTGTCTTCGGGAAAGAGGTAACAGGTCTCTTTATCAAGGGTCCCCTGCCGCTCCATCGCCGTTCTCTCTGCGGGATCCATCCTGTCCAGAGTTGCTTTCCGCACGAGCAGAGTGTCCGGAGAAATCGCGATAAAACCGGTGCTGTCAGAAGAGGATTCCAACAGATCCTCACATACTTCGGAAGGAGCGGTATAAACCTGATAAAGCTTGGCAAGATATTTATCAATCGCCTGTTTTGTGATATATGGGATGATCAGTTCCACGCAGGCCGTTACGATCATGAAGAACATGGCGAGGAAAATCAGTTTGCGGTGAGGGCGGACATAATGAAGCAGTCTGCGGATGAGCGTCCTGTCATAGAGTTTACCTCCGGCGCTGTCTTCCACAAATGGAGAGCCGTGCATCAGTCCTTACCCCCCTTGAGGCCTGCGATATCTTCTTTTATTGCCTCTTCCTCGAGCTGCTGCATCCTGTAAAGTTCTGTGTAGAAACCCTCGTGCCTGAGAAGTTCCGCGTGGGTTCCCTGCTCAACAACCATGCCATTATCGATTACAATAATGTGGTCGGCGTTCTGAATCGTACTTATCCTGTGCGCGATAAGTATGGAGGTGAGATTTCTGATTTCATGTTTAAGGCGCGAGAGAATCGCCGCTTCAGTTTCTGTATCAATGCTGGAGAGCGAATCATCCAGCACAAGTATTTTCGGTTTGACTGCAAGGGCACGGGCAATGGCAACACGCTGTTTCTGCCCTCCGGACAATGTAACCCCGCGTTCACCGACCATTGTATCATATCCATCAGAAAAATCTTCGATCTCAGACGCGATATCAGCAATACGGGCAAGTTCACTTATTCTCTCTGGAGATAGACCTTCTGCCCCGAATGAGATATTCTCAGCAATGGACATCGCAAAAAGAAAGGTTTCCTGGGGAACATATCCGAACATGCCTCGAATCTTCGAAAGCTTCATATCCCGAACATCAACGCCCCCGACGAAAACAGTTCCCTCAGGAGGGTCGTACAATCTCATTAACAGTTCCACCAGTGTAGTCTTACCGGAGCCGGTTCGCCCTACAACACCAAGAGTGCCTCCGACGGGCAGGTTGAATGAAATATCCTTGAGCACTTCCGCATCGGTTCCGGGATATGTGAAAGAGAGGTGTTCAAAAGATATGGCCGGCTCCGGCGAAATACTGTTCTGCCCGTCAAGGATATCCGGTACTGTGGTGAATATCTTCTGCAGGCGTCCCATGCTTGCAGCTCCTCTTTGAAGAAGATTTACCACCCATCCAATTGCAATCATAGGCCAGATAAGCATCATGAGATAGCTTGAGAACGCAACGAACTCTCCAAGAGATATCGTTCCCCTGATGACCATTGCGCCGCCGGCACCCAGGAGAATCGCCATGCTGGCCATGGCAAGGGCTCCTATCATCGGCTGGAATATGCCCCATATCCTGGCGAGTTTGACATTCTGCAAAACGCATTCTTCAGCTTTCCGTGAAAAGAGCCTGTTTTCGGATTCCTCATCGCCATATGCCTTGATTACGCGCACACCGGAAAGTGATTCCTGAGCCTTTTCCGTAAGCGTAGAGAAAGCCTCTTGAACAGATTCAAAACGCTTATGAATGAGCTTGCCGAATTTCAGCATCATGAGAGCGATCAGCGGCAGCGGGATCATGGTCAGAAGTGTCAGTTTCCAGTTCATGATGACCATGATTGCAACACTCGATAAAGAAAGAAAGATAGCGTCAAATGAAGCTATTGTAGCAATACCTGTAGCCATGCGGACAGCACTTATATCATTTGTTGCATGCGCCATGATATCCCCGACCTTTGTCTGATCATAGTACTGGGGTGACAGCGTCTGAAGATGGTCGTAAAGCTCCTGCCTTATATTCCTGTCGATCCTGTGGCTGGCTCCGATAACCAGGTATCTCCAGAAAAACCTGAAAGCTCCCATGAGGATATAGATTCCGAGAACGGCAAGTCCCAGTTTCAGTATCTGTCCTGAGGTTGCCATTCCGCTTGCAAGGGCATCTATCACTCTCTTGAATATCTGGGGGACAATGAGCTGCAGCGCGTCAACGATAATAAGGGTGATCAATCCAAACCCTATGGACTTCCTGTGATTTATCACTCTCCGAGCAAGAAGCTTCAGGCTGGATTTGTCCAGGCCTTTCTTATCTGATTCTGAATTCAAAGAATTCCTTTCAACACATATCCACCATGGTATTAAGATTC
>DAOWNO010000032.1 GCA_030642525.1 Candidatus Aegiribacteria sp. | reverse complement strand
TTCCACTTGGCTACGCCGCCTTTTAACGGGCATCAATAATACAAATTTACGGAAGAGAGAGCAAGATGAAGATATCTAATCCGCTTATCTCACCAGAGTTACTACTGCAACGGCGCATAAGATACTCGCATACTGCGTTATGATCAATCGACCTTCCTTGAAGTATATATAAATACATCTTCGTCGATCTCATTCACATGCCTTGTCTGCGAGCGCCTCTACACCGTTTCGCATTCGCAAAACCTGGTGAAATATGCGGACTAATCTACCCAGTCAAGGTTGATACAAAGTGAACCGGAGTATGTCATTGGCCCGAATGGCGTTGTTATGGTCGGAACCGCCATGACAAGCACCCTCCCCAGATGATCTGAATCTCTCAGACCGGAGTCGATTCCGCCGATCGCAAGAGCCAGATCTATGAAATCCAGCGGCCCCATCTCGCCCATGACCACAAACGCGTCAATGCTGATATCCAGCGGCAGGATCACAGTCTCGCCCGATCCTGGAACTTCAAGGACTTCGCTCATTACACCGGATGCAACCCATGTAGTATCGAATGATTCTCCGGAATCTCCATCAAGGTAAAGATCCCATACAAGAGACGTAAGCGTTGCCGGTATTATGTCCGGTCCGGTAGAACCATCATTGGGATTGAAAATTCCCACATTCAAAGTGAAATCCACCGGGCAGCTTCCCGATGTCCATGTTGCAATTACTGAAGCAATCTGTGCAGGGGAAAGATTCTCCAGGCTGTCAAGCTGAATCCCGGCCACGAAAAAATCCTCGGTGTTTTCAATCCTGAACTGACACCGAAGCAGAGTGAATGGATCAGATGGACTGCAGGCCGCTAAAAGAGAAAAAGCGAAAACGCTTAAAACAACAATCAAAATAAGAATTTTCTTTCTCATATTCTTCCTTCCAGGTAATTTCATCTTCAATCGGTTATACAATATCTAATCAATTCAGTTCCAGAGACAATTACCATTCCTAAAATAAAACACTGACAATTATGATAATTTTAAAGAATACCAGCATTTCAACTATTGTCAAATTCATTTTACATATTGAAATTCATCCTGCGGAAATCCGATGGAGATTTTCACCATAAACAACTGATGCGGTTCTCAATTTGTACGAGTTTTCTCGCTGAAGTTCATGTACTTGAATTATAGCAAAGATAGTCAGAAACTTGAGGAGTTAACTGATGAGTGATAATGACAGGATCGATTCCAATTCCAAAAGAATCAGTATTTTCATAACAGCAAACGCCATCGTGTGGGGCGCTGTAATGATAGGAACCTCTCTGGTGCTTAAAGGATCAGGATACATGGACAAACTGCTTCCAATATTGGGGGGAGGAGCGGGTTTCAGCGTTGTTATCCTTTCAGCTTTACTGATACGTAAAAAGTAGCGATCTTATTTGATAATAAAGTCGCCGCCCATACCTCCTCCCTATCGGATCAGCCACTGTATGCTTAACTTACACTTCAACTCAGGCCGCTGAACTGTTCCACTAATCCCCGATTACGGGTACGGGATGAAAAACAAGCCCTTCCAGCTCGTAACTGTAAAACACTATTCCGCTGCCATCCGCCATGGGCAGTATTTTGTCCCGGATTGAAAGCCTGACACCTGAATCTGACATGGCAACGGCTTCACTGGATGAAAAACTCTCCCAGTCTATGCTGCCGTACAATACAGTTCTTCCAGCATCAGCCGAGAATACATACTCCCCGCCCGGCATCCAGCAGTACACTATGATATCGTCCTCTCCCGGATTCTCAACAACGGTTCCATCCGCGTAAAGCAGGCACTGTTCTCCATCCTTCCGAACCAGAATGGCATCTTCCAGAACCCACTTCTCTACTTCGAAGTAAAAACAGGTATCTACGGGATCACCGAATACAACCTCTTCCGTGGACATGTCCGCAATTATACCAATGCACATATCATCTGCCGCTACAAGATCCGAATAGGGGCAGGGAACGTATCCATCATTGAAACACAGATTATTCCCGGTCCTCTCTCCGCTCTGGAGGTTTATTTTAGAAAAAGCCCTAACGCGCATGCGATCAGGATCTCTGCGGAAACAGGCCAGAAAATCCTCCAGACTGGTCTCCGATGACACGAAGGGCTGTCCGTACAGGTTCATCGAATCCATGGTGAAGTCGAATCCCGGACCTCCTCCGACCTCCCAGGCAAGTGCCGCAAGCCAGGCGGTTGTTCCATATACAGGGGCAACTACAACGGCCAGTGGCCATGGAACAAATTCGTCAGCCTGCAGCATATCATCCGGGATTGCAACGAACTGAGCGAAGCAAACCCATTGTCCATCCGGGCTGGCGCATAAATACACCAGTGTTGTTGCTTCTTCCCACCCTCTCAGTATGGGATCCCATCCTGGATCCCAGGGTCTCGAAGAATCCGGGAATTGAGTACTCACAATGAAAAAATTGGCATCGCTATCGCAGTAGAGCACTTCTGTGTCATTGAGTACAGTGAATTCAGACACGTTTCGAGCGAGAAGAACGGGGTCAGCTTCAGAGTTATTAATCGGAATGAGCAGCATTGACAGCACAAGGAAACAGGAACCGGATAACGCAGCAATCGTACGTTTCATCTGACCAGCCTCTCATGATAATTCACCCAACATCTGTCTTCTGCGGCGGGATTTATTTCGAAGCGTTTATCTCGTCGAGAACTTCTTTGCAGGATGGAACGAACTCAAAGAACTTCTCAACTTTCTCACATGAATATTCGTCGCAGAGCCCGCAGTTGGCAAGCTGATGTGTCTGCTGGCTGCATGCCCGGATCTCACACTCCGCGCAGTGGCTTATCTGTACCCCTTCGGTAGCCAGACAGCCCACGCAGTTGATATCAGGTGCTTTAATCGGAGCTCCATACATTTTCGACCACTCTGCCGAGGTCTTTTCCCTCAATGCCTGGTCATCGGTTCTGTAAGCTATGAATGCAGGGCATTCAGTGCAGATGATACCGCACGATCCGACTATTCTGCTCATGTTCCACCCTTTCAGAAAGGTTTCAGTATTCCCTGCAAGCCTGATGGATAATAATAATGAATCCTGATATCGGCACACCACCTGACAGTGTTGTGTAGACACCATGATTAGGATACTGATATATTACTGGGTCAAACATTTAACCGATACAGGGCGGTGGAGCATGAACACTTCTTTCTGAAACAGCAAAGTAAAGCAGTTTTTCAGAAAGGATTTTCATGTATCATACATATCTGCGTTTCAGCGATGTCTCCTACACATATCCCGGTTCCGATCAACAGGCGGTTACCGCTGTCTCCATGAATCTCGACTCAGGCTGGACCGCATTCGCGGGAGCCAACGGCTGCGGTAAAACCACACTACTTAAACTCGCAACTGGCCTCCTGACACCGGACACAGGCACAGTCGTCTCTTCCGGAACCGCCGTCTACTGTCCGCAGAGAACGGATCATCCACCGACGTACCTCGATGAGTTCTTCCTTGACTGGTCTTCAGAGTCCATCAGATTGAGGGATACTCACAGTATCGGAGATGACTGGGGAAACAGGTGGAATACATTATCTCACGGTGAGCGAAAGCGGTTTCAGATCACAATTGCAATATGGACCCGGCCGGCTGTTCTGACTCTGGACGAGCCTTTCAACCATCTTGATACAGACGGCAGATCCCTTCTGATAAGATCAATGCGAGAGTATCAGGGCTGCGGTCTGCTTGTAAGTCATGACAGACACGCAATGGACGAACTGTGTACATCCTGCGCCCTGTTCTTTCCTGATGGCATACAGCTTTACCGCACGAATTACTCCTCAGCCATGAAAGCGGATCGTCTGAGACAGGATGATCTAGCCAGAAGAAGAAAACTGGCCGAAGTCAAATACAGGCAGCTGAAACGGGACGCCAGGAAAAAGATGATACAGGCCAGGACAGTGCAGGCTTACCTCTCCGGGAAGAAAATATCCTTCAGGGATATCTGCAAGTACAATTACGATGGCCCATCCCAATATACCAGCAGAGTCCAGAACGCCGGGCGGAGAAGCAGGGAAGCGACAGCACGAGCGGAAAGAACAAAAGAAAACATGAAATCAATTACTTACAGGAAAATATACGGCACCGGCATTGAAATATCGGGCGTTGGTTCAACCAGAAACTGCCTTCTTGATCTTCCCGGGGGAGAAATCCAGGTGGGTGAGACAATCCTCTCATATCCGCAGATGGTAATTCAGTCCGAAGACAGAATAGCGCTGACAGGCGGTAATGGAACGGGGAAAACCACACTTCTGAACCATCTCAGGTCTGAACTTAACTGCCCTTTGGATAAAATCATCTGGATCCGGCAGGAGATCACGGCGGAGGAATGCAGTCAATGTCTGACCGAGGCAAAAGAACTCTCCCGCGGTGAACTCGGACATGTAATGACCATCGTGAGAAGGCTGGGAAGTAATCCGGAAAGGCTGCTCAGCTCCAGGGTGCCAAGCCCGGGGGAATCCAGAAAACTTCTGCTTGCGCTTGGCCTTTCGAAGACGCCCTGGCTTGTAATAATGGATGAACCCACGAACCACATGGATCTGCCATCGATAGAATGCCTGGAAAAAGCGCTTAACGATTACACAGGCGCGCTGGTTCTGGTAAGCCACGACAGGGTATTCTTAAACAATACAACGAATATTCAGTGGAATATCAGGGACAGAAAATTGTCCGTCACATTAAAGACATAATTTTTGCTGCCGGGATATTCCCAAAAACAGGTCGGTGTTACAGACCTCCTCTATCAATATTCATTTAACGAGCATAAGCCTGCAGGTGGCCGTTGAATTGCCGGAAACAAGATGGCAGATATATACACTGTCCGGTATACCAGCTACATTTACGATATCTTTGAATTCATTCTGAAGGGGCAATTCTGGGAATCGGTTGATATACCCATTCAAAATAGCGATGGGAGTGTAAGATTCGTAATCTGGAACTCGGCAAACATCTAAACACTTATCAGCATTATTCAAATACTCCCGTTCGATTTAAAAGATACTCTCTTTACACCGTCTGAATAACTGCTCATTATAAGAACATCAAGTCATGTTGTTGATTATCGTACATATATGATGAATACCTTGTTTAGGTGGTGAATATGAAAACGCTCATAATAATTCTCATGATCTGCATGGCAGCACAGGGTTCTGACTCAAACGAAGCATCAGAGGGACCCCTGGATGGAATGTACTTCGTTTCCATTCCAGCAGGTGATTTCCTGATCGGTTCAGATATTTCAAGCAGCGAGTGCTTCAACGAAGTTCCTCAGAGGCTTATCCAGATCGACTCCTTCGAAATAATGACTACAGAGGTAACTCAAGGCATGTGGAAGGAACTGATGAGTTCTGACGAAAGCAGTATACCATTCCTCTGGACAGGTCTATGCGGCAGAGGTTCAAATTATCCCGTTTACGCGGTATCCTGGTTTGATTGCAGAAGATTCATCGACAGACTGAACGGACTTGATTCCAGTTACATTTACCGGCTGCCGGGTGAAGCGGAATGGGAATACGCCTGCAGATCGGGAAGCGATACAGACTTCTTCTGGGGAGATTCAGATCAGGCTGGCCGTTACTGCTGCCATAGAACTCCTGAACCTGATCAGACCCTGACAGAGACTCGTACTATTGGATCCGGTACAAGAGAAGTAGCTTCACTTGAACCCGATTCCCGGGGGCTTTTCGACATGGCGGGCAATGTTTCCGAATGGTGCTTCGACAGGTACGCTTCTGATTACAACTACCTTCCTGCGGATGGAAGCCCGTTCCTCTATCCGTGCAATGATCAGTGGCCCCATGCGATGAACTTTCGGCGGGTACATCGCGGGGGAAGCTGGCTGACAAGCTTGAACCAATGCCGGTCGGGAAGCCGAAACAGCATGTCCCCTGACCTCTGGGCAACCTGTATCGGATTCCGTTTGGTCAGGGTTCCAAGGACCAGCGAGGACTATGCTGTTCTGCTCTTCCATGCGGGAGTAGACAGTATCGATGCCGATTCGGAGATGGAGGCTATCGAGCTTTTCACCAGGGCACTGAAGCTGAATCCCACCATGATAGATGCGCTGATCTACAGAGGATTATTCCGTCAGGGGAACGGACAGACTGAGCTGGCTTTTTCCGATTTTTACGAAGCCCTTGAACTCGACCCTGATAACGCAGGCACATACCAGATGATGGGTGTCGTTTTTGCGGACGAGGGTAAAAATCAACAGTCTCTAAAACTTTTCAACAGAGTCGTAGAACTCGACCCCGACTATCCAGGGATTTATTTCCAGAGAGGGTTAGCACACGTTTTCCTGGGGAATATCAGCGAAGCGATATCTGATCTCACCCGGGCGATCATATACAATCCCGGCTCTCCCACTGCCTATTACGCAAGGGGATCCGCATATGCCATAAACGAGCAATACAACAGAGCCATCGAGGATATGTCCTTAGCCATTGATCGCAATTCCGTATATGGAGAAGCATATATGGCGAGAAGCCTGATAAACCATGAACTGGGGAACCTGGAGCAGGCAGAGTCAGACAGAGTCCGGGCTGCCCAACTGGGCATATATGAATGAAGAATGGTGCCGGGCCTGACATCTAAACATTTATTAAAAGATGAAATCACTTTTTTCATTCCCCGTATATCTGTATATTTTATCAACAGTTATCATCGAACAGTATTAAACATGCAAAGGAAAAGAATTATGAGAAGTTATTGTCTGCTGGTTTCGATGTTATTGATGATACTGACGCCTTTAAGCGCATCTCCTCTTTTTCGATCCGCAGAATATCTGTCTGCCGCTGTTGGATATGATAAGACAAAAAACGGTGATTTAATCGCAACTATAGGAGGACCGCCCGGTTGGGCAAAGGTCTTTGGTCTCGCGTATCACGATGGACACAATATGCTATATGCCGCTCGAGGCGGCTCTAATCCAAACAGTGCACTGGCGTATGGAGCATACTCCGGCGGAACATCAGTTACATGGGTGGAATTCGACAATGCTGAATTTGTTTCCGGTCTGGGATGTTATGAGAATGATCAGCTCTTCGCAATAACTCAGAGCAGTCCGGCGGCTCCTGTTCCATACTACCTGTATACATGGCAGCTTGACGGTTCCGGAATACCGATACTTCCTCCCGATGTCTATGAACTTGGCGCACCTTTCACTGGTGGTATGGGAGGATGTGAATGGGATGGCGATTATCTTTGGATGGTTGATCAGAATTGGGAAAGCGATGGCAATGGAATTATCTACAAGTACGATGTGACTGCACATTCAGTGATAAGCAGCTGGTTCTATGGCGAACTGGGCGCTTTCGGCATCGCGTGCGTCTGGGACGCAGGCAGTCTTAACATCTGGATAAGCGACTGGTACGGCGGTAACAAACTCGCAGAACATTCGGATACAGGAACGCCTTCAGGTCTAACCTATGATGTTTCCATTTCACCCAATGATATCGCTTACAAGTACGAAACGGATTTTGATGGTCCCGGCTTATTTGTCAGTGCCTGGGGCTCAAATGTAATCAACCTCTACGATCATTATCTGTCGAACCTTGAAAGCAACACCTGGGGAGCAATCAAAGCTGGCTTTATATAGTGATCTGAGAATACTGACAGGCTTGGATTTCAGGCAGGTTCCTCCAGCCCCAGAATCCTAGTTCATTTCAAATGTCCCAGATGCCAAAGGAGCTGAATGGATAATCACCTCTCGCTTGAGGATACAGCCAGGTGTCTCGGTATGAGCCTGAAGGAGGCGACAAGAGAGATAGGCAGGGCTGATCTGCAAACGGTCATGTACCAGGGCAGGAAGTGCTATCTCCGCAGGGATATCTTGCAGTGGCTGACAAAGGAATTCGGCAGCTTTGCTGCTGACAGACTCGCCGCAGCGGAACAGTCAAACGCCGAAACCGTGGGAATAGACCCCGCAGCCCTCCTGATAACGGACATGCTTTTCAGCAGGATAATCCTGCCATACAGGGTTGGAACAGCATCCAGCATGCTCAGAACCATCGCATCGGAAGCATGTAAAACAGGGGCGTTATACGACAAAAAACCGCTCCTGGAACAGCTGACCCTTCGTGAGCAGGCCAATTCCACAGCTCTCAGATGCGGCGCAGCCCTCACTCACCCCCTGGATATTTCAAAACTCTATGTGGAACACAGCCTGCTGATGCTTTTCATACCTCCCCATCCGCTCCCTTTCGGAGAGGAGAACGGAAGTCTCACTGCCCTGTTCTTCCTGCTGATGTTTCCGATGGCCAATGAGCACCTGCACATTCTGGCCAGGCTGAACAGGATGCTGAGGTCGCAGGATTTCATAGACAATCTTCTTACAGCCCGGGACGAAGAAGAAATTCTGGGTATCATAGAACAGCGGGAAACTGAGCTTGTCAGCAGGTTCTGACAACAATATCAAGGCTTAATATTCTCCAGTATACAGAATCCGGTACTTGCATTACATATCAAGCCATAATGCTGAACCTTATGATTGCACAATCACCTGCCTGCATTGCCGTTGACAAGTATGAAATCCGGTCTGCATTATCCAAGTCTATAAGCATCTGAATAAGAATGTATCCGGAGAGGATAATTGATATGAGCAAGAGTGAAGGACAAATTGGAGAACGCCCGGCATTAAAGCAGCCTCCGGTTTTATTCGACAGAACACAGAAACTGATAAAAGAAATAGACGGTATGCTGGATGGAGATCTGATAACCTACTGGAACAATCCGGGCGGCAGTGTCTGCAGCAATGATGTAATGGGTTTTTACCAGATGCTGGAACGTACGGGACCAAAGAAGAAACTCTATATCTTCCTGAAATCAAATGGAGGCAACGGTCAGGCAAGTCTCAGAATAGTCAGCCTGCTCAGGAGGTACTGCGAAGAACTGGTGGCTCTCATCCCTCTGGAATGCGCTTCAGCAGCAACCATGATTGCCCTTGGCACGGACAAGATCATAATGGGTCCCATGGCCTATCTTACAGCAGTGGATACTTCAATAACCCATCAACTCTCACCTCTCGACAACAACAACAATCGCGTTAAAGTGAGCCTGGATGCCCTCAGCAGAGTCATCAAACTCTGGCGGGACGAAAAGGATTCCACAACCGACAATCCCTACCAGTCACTGTTCAAGTACATTCACCCGCTGGTAATAGGTGACGCGGACAGATCCAATTCCCTTTCCGTGAAACTCTCAAGAGACATCCTCAGCTTTCATATTGAGGATGAGGCATCAATTGAGAAGATATCCCATGCCCTGAACTCATGGTATCCCTCCCATTCCTACCCGATAATCCTTCGCGAAGCCCAGGCAGTGGGGCTCAATGCTATTGAAATGGATTCAAAGATACATGATCTCCTGCTGGATCTGAACGAGGTCTACTCGGAGATGGGACAGCGAGCCACAACTGATTTCGACGCCTCCAAGTATCACAACAATGAGATACTCAACATCATCGAGACGAAAGACCTTCAGCTATACTATCAGGTGGACAAGGACTGGCAGTACATAACCGAAGAAAGGCGATGGAAAGGCCTCAATGACAACAGCGGCTGGAGAAAACTGGAACTGGAGAATGGAAAGATCAGAACCACCCGTTTCCATATCTCCTGATTTCTCAATGTTAAGGCAGGAAGAATGAAGATTTTTTGTACAGTAGCCATGACAGTTCTATTCAATCTCTTTATCTCACCCGCTCTTGCGTCAATCGATGATTTCAAGTCACTGGACATCGACTTCACGGACAGTGCTGACGCAGCAGCCAAAGCCGCCTGGTCAGAACCCGAAATACTGACAATCACCGCAAACGGGCTGGGATGGGACGGTGAACCCGCTTCACTGCGTGATGGATGGATAAAGACAGTTCCCATGGCCCTCGGGCTTTCCTGGAGAGCACCTTCCGCAATCTCGGCTCGAGTAAGTATCCATCCGGAAATGGAAGAAATCGTGCTGGGCAACGGTCAGATGAGTACTCCTTACCAGGGTGATGTCTACGTACGCTATTCACCGGACACCGTTCACTGGTCAACATGGCAGGTACTTCAGCCGGCTGATCCTCAGAGCAGCACGGAAATCCAGAATCCGGGAAGACATTTCAGCGGAACCATACGCGTCCCCTACATTGAAATGGTTGAGTACCGGCAACTGCTGCAGAAATACGCAGAGCTTGATGTTTCCTGGAGAAGCGATGAGGAAGCAGCCGTCATGTGGATACTTAAAAACGATCCGGCTTTCTTCGAGAAACGGATTCCCTTCATAGGTTACATTGAGTTCCTCTACGAGGGCTCTTTCCACGGCGGACAGCGAATAACATCGTTCAGAGCCGAAATTATCTATGGAATGAGCGGACTCCACTACCCCCCGGAGAATGATGACTACGGAGACAGAGACTCAAGACCATGGTCATTCGTATCCCATTGAAGTCTAAGGTTCAGAAGTACTCAGTACTCAATGATACCCAGCACATTATCGTTGTCTGAATCAAGTATTACACTGAGCTGACCAGTGGTGTCCGGAGACATGAACTGCAGCACAGCGACATTGAGAACCACGGGAAACTCAGGATAATCGTTGCCTTTTACCACCAGGGCGTATTCCTCCCAGTCGCTGTAAGCCGAACCAATTGAATCTCTGGCTGCGTCCAGCCAGGGACCTGCATCATCATAGTCAGGCAGTTCGCACAGTGGTACAGATGTTGAATCCTCCCAGATATGATTGGTCGTACCTATATACTGGACTATTACAATCAGCACGTTTGTGGAATCCGATGTTTCAGCATAATAGAACTGCCAGGGGATAGCGTTCTCCGGCTCCCCTTCATCGTTGATGTCAATGCATGAGACCATGAAAAGCACGGCTTCGGGAAACTCGCTGTCGCGAACCTCATCGGCAAGAGCAAGGCCCCAGCCCAGGCTGTGATCATCCGGTATGATTGCCCCGGTGGGATCATTGCATGATGCTGCGAAAAGCACGGCCGCAAGCAAAGAAAGGATTACTTTCAAATATGACATAATGACAAACCTCCAAAAAATAAAGATACTCTGGAAAAGTATCATCTGTCAATGAAACAACAGGATTATCGAATACTTCCGTGATCAGCGTTCAGCCATATCGTCTACCGGCATAGTTAGAATTCCCTGGAAAGAAATCTCACAGGGTCGCTTCCCTCTCCTCCTAACCGAGCGCAAGGCACATCTTGATGTCCTGAGCGAAATGCTGGCTGACATCCCGGATCATCTCATCGTACTGAAAGGAGGAATGAATTCAAGCTTCTACAGAAATGCTCTGGAACAGCTTAAATCAGTACCTTCAGGTGAAAGCAGGCTTGTCATTGCCACCGGCAGATATATCGGAGAGGGATTTGACGACACGCGTCTGGATACTCTTTTCCTGACAATGCCGATCTCCTGGAAGG
>DAOWNO010000221.1 GCA_030642525.1 Candidatus Aegiribacteria sp. | reverse complement strand
TTCCGCTTTTTTCCATTTCCTCGATTGTCAGCTCAAGCAGTTCTCCGGCAAGATCTTCTTTATTATTCTCCTTCAGAACAGAAAAAACCGTTATCATCTCCTCAACCGGGATATCCTCTGATAGAGATTCAAACCAGAGATTGGTCAGGATATCATATTCTTCTGCCCTTGCGGCATCAGTTATTTTGGACAATCTTCCTCCTGTCTATCAACACGGAAGATAATATACTTCGCAGGAATAAGACTATTGATCAAGGAGTGATTAGCTTGGACAAAAAAAAGAAACCGGAAGATAAACTCAACAGAAGACAGTTTCTGAGCAAAACGGGTAAACTGGGCGGGGCTCTGCTGTTTTCTTCTATAGCCGGGAGAGCTCTTGCCGGGGAATGGGAACAGGGAATGGATGAATTCTGGGCTGAAGGATCGTTTCATCAGGCAAAGGTAGATGCTTCACAGGAAGCTTCAGGAATTATCAGAGCCTGTCTGGACGGCAGATGGGAAGAATTCCGGACAATAGAGCTTCCGCAGCAGTTCATGGACTGGAATCTTTCTGCCCGGCTGGATGTTCTCGGGAATATTTCTCTCATGTTCAGCGGTGAGGGCGGATCACCCCCTTCTCTGGCTGGACCGCACAACGCAGCGATGGCAACATGGGGCGCTGAACGTGCTGACAGCAGGCTGGAAATAAACAACGCTTTCAAGGGAATGGGACTCTGCCCCGGAAGAGAGATCATAAAGGAACTTCTGGAGGAAATGGAGAACCTGTTATCCGGAGGAATGGGTCCAAGGCTTGATTATCTGGTCAACCTTTACTCGGATGCAGGCAATTTCGATCTGACAAAAATGATTTCACTGGAACTTTACAGTACACCTGAATTTGAAACACATACATTTCTGAATCTGATGGAAAGACCAACAACATCACTGGTATTTCTGGACAGCAAATCATACGAAGTAAGAGGAATCGGACAGCTTGTAGCTCCCAACGATTCTGAAGTAAGTGAGTATGCACTGGATATCGTCAAATACACCAATATGGCTCACACATTGTTCCATGGTGAATTTCCAAGGACATTCCCTGGAATTCTTGTTCATATAACTGCAGTATTCGATAACACGCCCGGTACCGGCCGCGGAGTGAGGATAGCGCCGCCGCTTGTTTGATAGAGAGAATAAGCAGATACCGATGAACGGTGCAGATATTCCGAAAATGTGCTTTGTTGATCTGGACGGCACTCTTCTTTCCGTATCGTCCGAAAAACTGTTTCTAAAGCGTTTACTGAAAAAACGAATACTTTCTCCGTACAGGTTTCTGCGATTTTTACTTTCGTACGCGCTTCATCCTTTAAAGACCCTTCGAGAAGGAAAAGGGTGGAACAGAACTTATCTGCTGGATATTTCCCCTGAGACAGCAGAAACAGAGGCAGGAAAACTTGCAGAAGAACTTGTCCGGAACAGACTGCAAAGCCGGACAGCCGCATTTATTCGGGAATTGAGCGAGGCGGGCAGTAAAATCGTAATTCTTTCAGCTTCCCTTGAATACATTGCGGCGGTCGTTGGAGAGGAGCTGCCGGCGGATCTTGTTTTTGCCAGCGTTCCTGAAATCATTAACGGCAGATTCAGTGGAAACCTGACAGAATTGCGCCCGTGGGGAAGGAACAAGGCCATACTGATGAAACAGATCTGCGCGAAAGAAGGGATTAATCGCGCTGACTGTATTGCGGTTGGAGATTCCTGGGCAGACAGATTCATCATGAAGCAGTGCGGATCGGCAGTTGCGGTATGTCCCGGCGGAAGGCTGCGAAAACTGGCGGAAGCCGAAGGATGGGAAACCATAAAAGGATCACACGTCAGATGGGCGTAAGGGCACTCGGCGCATTCTCCGGCGGTCTTGACAGTATGATCGCCGCGAAGGTTCTTTTAGACCAGAGCATCGAAGTCGAAGTTGTTTCATTTTCCAGCCCGTTTTTTGGGTCCGATTCCGGTCGAACAGGAGCCATGCAGCTGGGAATTCCCTGGCGGGAGATAGATTTTTCCGAGACAATAATGTCTCTGCTTCGCAACCCTCCAAGCGGGTTCGGGAATAACTGCAACCCATGCATAGACTGCCATGCCGGAATGTTCAGAAAACTTGGCGAAACAGCTTCGGCTGAAGGATTCGATTTAATATTCTCCGGGGAAGTTGCGGGACAGCGGCCGATGTCTCAGAACAGGGGGTCGCTTAACAGAGTCGCGAGGCTGTCCGGTTTCCGGGAAATTCTGCTGAGGCCTCTTTCCGCAAAGCTTCTTCCTCCTACTGACCCTGAGAAAAGGGGACTTGTTGACAGAAGCAGACTCCTCCGACTGTCAGGCAGAAGCAGGAAACCGCAGATCCTGATCGCTGAGGAACATGGATTTCAATACAAGGCACCAGGAGGAGGCTGCCTTCTGACGGATCCGAATTATTGTTCAAGATTGAAAATGCTGATGGAGATCCCGGGTCTGCTGACAGAGACAAACGCGCGAATGATCAGATTTGGAAGAATATTCAGATTGTCGAAGGATACAATAGGACTTGTCGGGCGTTCGGAGGAGGATAACGCGAAGCTGGAGGAACTGGCGCTGAAAGGAGGAGAAATCACCTGGGCTTTGCCTGACAGACCCGGCCCGACAGGGGTCCTGATCGGAAACAGGGATAACCTTGAAAAACTGAAATCTCTGGTAGCAAAAAGGGTCAAACCTTGTATTTTGACATTATTACCTAAAGATTGTAAAATATAATTAATAAAAAGCTTTACTCAAGCCAAAATACACATTCAACCTTGACATTTTAAAAAAAGCATACATTAATACTCTTCCTCAAGCGAAGGGCATCACTATGATCAAAAGGCGAATTCAGTAATCAGAAGCTGATCTTTCCTGGCGGAGACACTCCGCAAAGTTCTTCTAAAAAGATGTTGATCCCGTGTAAATTACGATTGGTATATTACGATGCACTTTCACTTTGACGAAATCCCGGATGACGCGAGCATATCCAGAACATCAACAGCTGTTGTTCTGCGGAAAATGCTTCCATTCCTGAAACCCCATAAAAGAGCATTTGCTCTTGCCGCTCTTCTTCTCTTACTTTCAGTTGCCGGAGAGCTTGCAGGTCCCCTTATTCTCAGGATGGTGATAGATACTGCAATTCCCCAGAAGTCAGTCAGAGATATAGTATTTTACTCACTTCTGTTCGCGGGGACTTTTTCTTTTGCCATGATTCTTTCCTACATACAGGTCATTATCGCAACGAAAATAGGGTTGGCGGTTGTAAGGGATCTCAAGGAAAAAGTATTTCGCCATATGCTTTCTCTTTCTCTCTCGTTCTTTGACAAACATCCCACAGGAAAACTGATGGCAAGGGTAGAAAGCGATTCGGAGAGAGTCAGGATGCTGTTCAGCGACGTTTCGATGGCTCTGTTGAGGAATGTGGCAATGGTTGGCGGAACAATTGCTATCATGATGGTCGCTGATGCGACTATTACGATGTGGATACTTATGCTTCTGTTTCCGGTTGCTCTTCTGACTGTTCCTGTCCTGAAGCATATGAGAAAGCTTTACAGGAGGGTGAGGGCTGCCTATGCCCGGATATCCGGATTCATCTCCGAATATGTCAGATCGGTTCCCGTTCTTCAGGTGTTCGGAGCGACGGGAATGGCTGGCGGGAGAGTACACCTCGAAGGAAAACGTTACCTGAACAGAGAAATACGCGCCTATTTCTGGGAATATGGTTTCTGGAGCTTTCTTGGTAGCTGTGAGATTGTTGCCGTGGTTATCATTCTTCTATCCGGCCGGACAGGGGTTATCTCAGGAGCCATAAGTATTGGAACGGTAGTTATGTTCGTCGAGTATACAAGGCGTCTTTTCGGTCCTGTGGTAATGTTCTCCGAAACATTGAACATGGTTCAGAGAGCTGCTGCCTCCGCGGAAAGACTGTTCGATATTCTTTCGACTGAAACCCTTACACCTGATGGCCATCTTGAGGAAGCTGATTTCCCTGAAGACTGGGCGGAAATCCGTTTTGAAAATGTCTGGTTCTCCTACTCAGATGATAATCAGGCTCTCAGGGATATCAGTTTCTCAATACCCAAAGGGAGAATGGTTGCTCTTGTCGGAGCAAGCGGCGGCGGAAAAAGTACAATTGTAAGCCTTCTCATGAGATTCTACGAACCTACAAAAGGGAGAATCACGATAGATGGAATTGATATAAGAGATTTTCGCCTTGATGTGTGGCGGAGGAGGCTCGGACTTGTTCTGCAGAACGTGAATCTCT
>DAOWNO010000160.1 GCA_030642525.1 Candidatus Aegiribacteria sp. | reverse complement strand
TGTATCCTCAACCGAAGCGAATGGGATTCTGTACCTGAGTTCGCGGTTGCTTCCAAGAAGTCTGACTGTCTTTCCGGCATCTTCAGTTACGAAAGGATGAAACAGGTCCAACCCTTCGATACCTGCTTTTTGCAGGTGGAAATCGTCAACTACAGCGTAGTAAATACCGGCCTCGGAAAGTATTGAAGGCAGCTGCGGTTCCCATACTCTCTCGCTGAGCCAGAGACCCTCCGGACGCACGCCTGTGAGAGATTCAAGATGATCGGAATAGCGGGATATCTGTTCTATAATGTCGAACCGCCTGAAGATCGGAAGGATAGGTTCGTACCTGCCGCTGGTCAGAAGTTCCATCTGCCCTTTGCGGCACATGAGAGAAACCTTTTTCAGATATTCGGGATGATACGATTCAAGCCATTCAAGGAGAGTGCCTGAAATGTGAAATCCGGTTCTGAATCCACCATGCGATTCCATGACTTCAATCATCGGCAGATAGCATTCATTATATGCCGATTCCATGATATGTTGAAAATTTCCAACCGGCTGATGACTATGGATACAGAAACTGATTCTCATTTAATGTCCTTCAGTGGATATATGTTCGGCTTTATGTTGATCAGTAATCAAAGCTGCCATGAAGATGCCTGTAGATTATATCAGCTGGAAGAATCCGGTCAGGGTCAATATCGATCGCTTGAATATCCTGGATCATCTCCGGTATTCGACCGGAGAAGAAACCCTCTGTTGAACCCCTCGTTAGTTGAATCACCTCAGAGTTCTCTTCGGAAATGATAAGAACATCGTCGGTAATCGATCCCAGCGGAAAATTCTGCCCCGGCTGATACTGTTCTATCCAGATATGCAGATATCCCGATGAATCAGCCCATGCGATTTCAATTTGAGGAATGCCCGGACTGTACAGCCATTGGAAGAACATCTCTCCGAACTCCCCGCTTTCCCGGATTCCCATAGCGGAAAACAATCTGCCGAATGAATCACCGGAGTGCCTGAGATTTCCCAGGGCTCTCGGTATTCCTCTTTTGAACGCAGGAATCTCTCTAATTAGAAATTCAATAACTATCGGGGCTTTACCGAGTATCACAGGATCAAAAAGCGGAGAATTGTTTAATCCGGGATCGGCTATCGCGTATTCCGTGCCACCTGTTACCTCTGACGTATAGAGATAGTATTTTCGATAAGCTTCAAGCAGTTCAGCTGAATCCGTATTATCCTCAGCAGTGACAAATCTATAAACCGACCATGCCGCGAAAGCGTCCCGGAGAGATTGTGTAAGATAAGTGCTGCCGGCGAGGAAAGCTCTTGCCGTCTCAAATACAATTGCTGCAGCCGGAACCGGAATTCCTGAAACAAGTGAATCAGACCATGACTCGTACCCCTGAACTGACGCGAGCATGTCAGAGGAAAGAAAAACGCATCCCGGACCAGTCAGAAAAACAGGGACGTCAAGGCTGCGAACGATTATGAAATCCAGTCTTGCGCCGGAGAAATCCATATTGTCCCAGAAAACAGATGCCAGATCATCCGCCAGATAACTCATTTCCAGCGCAATAGAATCGGAATCATGGCAGAAATATCTGCTTCTCCGGGCAATATTCATTTCCGAGAATCCTCCTGTCGCCCAGGCAAGTGGACCTCTCACGCCGCCTTCGGGGGAAGAATAGGATACTATCAGCAGCGAATCTGACACCACTCTCGATAATTCCTGAAGTGGAGCATATATCCTGTACCCCATATCCGGAACTGAAATGTCCAGACTGTACGAAGCCGGTATATCATTTCCGGGATAGAACCACATACCACACTGAAAGGAAGTCGAGGGATTGATCTGAAGCCCGCTGATTACGATCCGGTCTGTAGAACCGGAGATGAATCCATTCCATTTTCCTGAGAATAGACCTGTGAATACTCTTGAGGAATCTGCAACACAGCACACCGAATCTCCGCTGTATTCAAAGTATCCGCTCAGAGCCTCAAAGCTGGAATCGGTTCCGTTGTTCGGAAGAAACAGAGTTAACTGGCTATCGGACTGAGTGGGGCTGAAATCAATTTTCAGTGTGTCTACCACAGTAATTTCTCTGTGTGAGGGATTGACTGAAAGAACAATGCTGTGATAAACGTCAGGTGGAACTGTTACATCTGAATTGACTTCTTCCACGATCATGGTCCGATTGTGATCAGAGAGATAAACGGATCGCAACATGTTTTTTGCGGAGTTAACCAGTTCAGCTGTCCTGAAAACCCCGCTGACTGAAGAGATAAGCAGATGTTGAGAAGATCCTTTTGTTTTCGCCTGAAGTACCGCGAGTTCGCCAGCCCCTCTGTTCCACACTCTTTCTACAACGCTGGAATCCTTACTTGAGTACAGCACTGCAATAAATCCTGCGGTCTCACCAAGAGGAGGGATTTCAACCATTGTTGGTTTTGAAAGTCCTCCGGCTTCCAGATAGTTCAGTCTGTCTTCTGTCGTGGAACCGCATCCCGGAACAAGCATCGAAGTCAGAACTGTTTCAGATTCATCGGTTTTGATTACAATCCCGACCACCAGGCTGCCTGAATAGAACAGTGAATCCTCAAAAACATCCGAATGAAGATCAAGAATGAATGAAGCACCCTTACCTGTATACAAAGAAACCTGATCTCCTGTACTGTCGACTTCCGAATCCTGTCCGTTCCCGACACAGTATAATGATAACAGTATAAAGAACAGTGACAGGAGAAACAAAGCAGTTTTCATTTACACCTCTCAAATATCTGCACATGATATTATTCAGATAATCATGGAACAATCATTGTACTGCTGAATATATGACCAAGCAACCCGATCAACGCAAATATCAATTATCACAATGTGAAGTTGACGATTGACGAAAGCTGTCAAATTAAACACATTTGCGCGAGCGAAAGGAAAAACATGAGTATTCTGTCTTTTCTGACTGGCGAAATATTGGAGACAGCTGATGTGACTCTCCGGGACTATGCTGTAACGGGTTTTTTTGGTATCGCTGCTTTTTTGCTATTTATTTTCCTTCAGCTTCTCGGAAGCAGATTGTATGTCAAGATTACTGAATCAGGACAGATAGGTCCGAAAGTATTCGTAATAGTACTGCTTGTACTTGGCGTAAGCGGAACTGTTTTCAGTTGTTTCATCCATCATAACGAATCATCACTGGTTCTCGGGTTTGCTTCCGGACTATTCATCTGGACAGCGCTCTGTGAAATACCGGAACAGATGAAATGGATTTCATCTCTCTCAAGAAGTGCTGTTCTCGTTTTTCTTCCATTGATTCTACTGTGGACTCTCGGGATACTGCTGTTCAGGAGTATTCCAGCTGCGGTCTTCGGTGCAACCGGTTATCCTCTATGTGTATGGGGAATACATCTGGCCAGGGTAAGAGTCATATCGAAATGGGGTCCCTCGTCACTTGCAGCAACAATACTCATTCTCCTTACAGCTACTCTTGCCGGCGGAGCACTGGCTCTGGGCATCGTACACGGAACAATCTTCTCCGGAATAATAGGCGGAGTCATCTTCGCTATTGCAACATGGTCTGCTCTTGAAGTCATATGGGAGCGAGGGATGGCCGAGCGCCCCTGGAAACACTAATAAGCGGGCTAGAATATCATATAAATAAGACCGGTATGAATGCTGAATGGGCCATATTCCATCTTTGTGTAATATATCTCATCGGGATTTGCGTCTCTGACTTTACCGCTGTACTCCTGTACAGTCCAGCTATCGGCTGCTGTTCCCAGTATTCCGGAGATGCCAAACTGAATTCCAACGTTGTCGGAAAAAAGATACTCCAGACTGGCATCAGCAATTGCAGCAACGCAAACAGCGTTTGAGCTTGAAGAAAGTGTATCCGATCTGATATCCTGCATAAGGAATATAACCTCACCTCCTCCGAACAATCTCAAACCCAGCGAAGGGCTGAAGAGAGGAATCCTTGTTCCTGCCAGAAGATCAATGCCCAGACTGGATGAATGCTCCAAACCTCCTGCTCTCAATCCACCGCCGAATGACAGTCCCCATTTCCCTGTTTCCACGCCAAGTCTTATGTTGCTGCTCCACTCAGAGTCCGTTCCCTCAAGGCCTTCGCCATGTTCAACCTTCATGGATAGCAGGTTGTATTCCATATACAGTATTGCCGGGGCTGACTGCTCAATCGCGGTAACTGTTCCCCCGTTCACCAGGTGTCCGGAAAGGAGCCTTGCGGTTGATTGTGCATTCCCGACATCGGATATCTGAAGCAGGCCTCTGCTTCTGAGGGATTCATAGTCGGATATCTCATCCGGGATTCCTGAAGAGGCAGCAACAACCGCCATGATCATGCCACTGCTGATTCCCTGTTCTCTGCCGACCGGAATGTTGAAAATCTGACTGTCTGAAGCAGTGAAAGTTACTTCAAGCGGAAATAATTCGAGAATAGATCTGGCTGCCAGCTGTTCGGCACAGGTTAAAGCAAGTCGGTAGCGGTCAGGTGCAAATGGAAGCATCTCTTCTCTGGATACAGTATTTCTGATCGTTCCAATCAGAGTTCCCGTAGAACTGTAAAATCTTCCCAGTACATCTACAGTTATCGATCTATATGTAATAAGTGAATCATTCCGGAATACTGTGCGGTCATATTCTTCCGCTGCAGGAATTTCCAATGCAAGAAATATGTCAAGATTCTCATCTGAGGCGATGGTCCGCAGGCGATCGATCAGGAGATCAGGTGAAACGTCAAGATAGGCAACTGAATCAAGATCAGCTACTTCGAAACGCCCGCTTCTGATAAGTTCGCCCCTTACTGCTTCAAGAATAATATCGTCCGGAGCAAAATCATCGGTATCGAAAGAAACAACACCAATTCTGGGAAGTTCGGCTGAACCGATTCCCGCCAGGAATAAAACAATCACTGAAATGACTGATTTGTGAAAGCGCATTCTTTTTCTCCTTACTCATTCTCGCAAGCAGGTGTACTGTTAATATTTACAAAGTATTCGCATATATTGTCCCGTTGAATTATCAGCGTTGTATCTCTGAATATGAATGGAATATACAAATACCACTCCGGAACGAGCGAATCAAGAAGCAATGCTGTCGTACTGTCCGGTTCACCGTTAATATCGAAAACAAGTTCAACACTAAGAAATTTCGCTGAATCCCGCCACAGGGCTTGAAATTCTTCTGTGGGTGAAGTGGGTACTGAGGATACTGTTGCCAGTCCCATCGTATCAATATCCAGAGACAGTACAGTTTCTACTTCTGATTCTTCCTGATGAAGCTCTCCGCTGCCAGACTCCATCGAAGAAGTCATTTCAAAGTCAGAGCTTCGATCATCATGGAATATGATTTCTTCAGTTTCCTCACTGTCTCCTTCTTCAAAACAGTAATCCTCGTGCAATACTCCTCCTCTACCACCCACAGTAACATTGATGGTTTCCGATATCTCGTCACCGGATGCAAATGCTCCAAGCAATACTTCTCCAGCCTGATCGGTTCCGGAGCCACCCGCCTGCATTTCCGTAAAACCGCCTGAAGCTGCCCCGGATATCTCTCTATCGGCATCCGATCCAAAATATCCAGTATCTGATATTCTTGAATGAGTATCGGTTTC
>DAOWNO010000151.1 GCA_030642525.1 Candidatus Aegiribacteria sp. | reverse complement strand
GCTGAACAGGGAGATTGATTATGCTCGACAGGGCGATTTTAAGAAACGAACCGGACAGAGTAAGGGCAGCTGCGAAGAACAAAGGTGAACCCTGTCTGATCGATGAATGGCTGGAGCTTGATAAAAAAAGACGCGAGCTGCTTGGTGAGACCGAAACCCTGAGAAGGCGAAGAAATGAGCTCTCCAGGGAAGTTTCCTGCCTTAAAAAGGAGGGAAAAGAGGCGGATACCCAAATCCTGCAAAGCAGGGAAACAGGGATTGAACTTGCCGGCATTGAGAAGAACCTCGATACGGTAGATGCCCGTATGGGTGAACTGGAACTCCATTTTCCGAACATTCCGGACCCGGATGTTCCAATTGGAAGTGATGAAACTTTCAACACTATTATCGAATCCACAGGCGATAAACCCTCCTTTGCCTTCGTCCCCCGTGCCCACTGGGACATCCTTGGCCAACTGCTGGACAGTGAAGCCTCGGGATCGATAGCAGGATCGAACTTCATCCTTCTGCGGGGCTGGGCAGCCCGGCTGCAGAGAATTCTAATAAGCTGGATGCTGGATTTTCACTCTTCCTCCGGAATGGAGGAGGTCTGGACGCCCTTTCTCGCCACAAGGGAGAGCATGACGGTAACCGGTCAGATACCGAAACTTGAAAGTGACATGTACCATGTGGAGAAGGATGACCTGTTTCTTGTACCCACCGGAGAGGTGCCTCTGACGAATATCTACCGTAATTCCAGGCTTCAGGAGAAAGACCTTCCAATCAGAATTTTCGGTTACTCTCCCTGTTTCAGGCGGGAAGCGGGCAGCTACGGCAAGGATACCAGGGGGCTTAACAGAGTTCATCAGTTCGAAAAAGTCGAAATGGTCCGGATGGTCAAACCGGAGAATTCTGAGGCTGCTCTGAGGAAATGATCGATCACGTGGGAAGGATGCTTGAATTGCTGAGCCTTCCGTACAGGATTTCACTTCTGGCAACAGGAGATCTGAGCTTCGCCGCAGCGAAATGCTACGACTTTGAAGTTTGGTCCGCAGGGCAGGAAAAATGGCTTGAGGTTTCATCCATATCCAACTTCAGGGATTTTCAGGCCCGGCGCGGAAATATCAAGTTCAAACCCTCAGGAGGCGGCAAACCGGAGTTTGTTCATACTCTCAACGGTTCCGGGCTGGCTCTTCCAAGAATCATGGCTGCCCTGATAGAGAATGGTCAGACAGAATCAGGGAAAGTTGTACTGCCGAAAGTACTGGCAGATAGAACCGGAACAGAAACCCTGGGTTAACCGGCTGTTCCGGCGGGACGGGCGCAAAGCCCGCCCCTGGAACCAGCGGTATGCCGTTCAGCGTGAAGTAACCTGAATCGGCGTTGCAGAATGACACTCCACCATAAAAGCCATGGCCATAAGACGGCCTGCTATGGCTTCTAAAGAGTGGGGGTCTCTTCGGAGAGCACATTCGTACAGTGCAAAAGCGGTAACGTAGTTCCCGTCAACCATTGCCTCTCCGGCGATGCTGATAAAACATTCAGCATCGGCAGGGCAGGAAGATACGGTTACGCTGGCCAGCATTACCGACGGCAGAAGCGCTACCAGTATTAATGGTATCAACCTCATCTTGAGCACCTCCTCAATCCGCCTGGGTTTCCCCACGCAGACGTCTGGTAACCCGGCTGTCCTTCCCGGTTTCCCGGTCTTGGGACCCGTGGCTTTGCGTCCCGGAATCTCTTCCGGTTTGCATTGAGTCAAACGGTAACCCGGCTGTCCATCCGCTTTCCCCAAAAGCGGGCAGGACCCGTGGCTTTGCGTCCCGGAGTCTCCCCCGGTTTGCGTGGCGGTGCTCTACCGCCTGTTCATATTCTTATGGCTTGGTTTACTAATGTAAAGGGAGTCAGATACGTATGCGTTAAATCCAAACAAAGACGGTTCGTTAAGACTTCTTCCTGAAGAATCTGTCGTACAGATCAACGAAAATCCGTCTTGCGGTCATTTCTCCTTTTGTCCGGCATTTTCCGCTAAGTATCCTACCGAGCATTCCGATAAAACCGACAGGATGATAGATTATCCTGGTCAGGTAGAAATGCAGATAGGTCCACTTGCGAAATCTGTCCAGCTTTCTGTAATCACCTCTCCATACAGGCGAAAAGCATAGTTCATCTATTTCGGAGAATCCCTGCAGTTCAGGACTCTCCATAGATGGTGTTCCGGGAAATGGCGTCATTATCGGCATCACAACTTCATCCACACCGCTTTTCGCGAGTTTTCTTATGAATGCCCTTGTTTCCCTTCTGTCTGAGGGAATCTCCCCCGGGGTTCCAGCCACAAAGAAGCAACAGGTTGCAATCCTCAGGTCGAAAGCTTTTTTTATGAGTGCCGGAACCCGTTCGATGTCCGCTGTCTTGTTCATAAGCGACAGGACTCGTTTTGACCCGGATTCTGGAGACAGGGAGAAGTATCTGCAGCCGGCTTCCGAAAGAAGTTCCAGCAATTTCTCATCAAGGGTTTCCATTTTAAGTCCGGAGGGGAAACAGAATGTAATGTTCATCGCAAGGTCGATGATTCCCCGGCAGATACTCTCAACCCGCTTTCTGTTTATTGCGAAATTCTCGTCCTGAAGGTGGAAATCTCTAATCCCGTATCTGTCTATATAGAACTGAAGCTCCTCAAGGACCCTGCTTGTGCTTTTGGCAAGCCAGTGTCCTCCGCTCATCTGAGGTGCCTGGCAGAATGAACACTTGTAAGGACATCCCTTGGATGTAAGAATGTTCATGTATCGAACGCCGCGCATAGCCGGGCCGTGTCCATAGCCGAGTTTCCAGTAGTTTTCCAGAGGGAGCAGGTCAACAGCGGCAAACGGCTGAGAATCCATATCAACCGTGTACTTCTCTTTCCTGTCTACGAATAACTCCGGGGTAACAAGACCGTCAAGAGAACTGAGTTCTGTTTTGCCTTCCAGACAGGACAAAAGGGCTGGAAGACGCCTTTCTCCCTCACCCAGAACCACGTAATCCGCTCCGGCTTTTATGAATTCCTCCGGTACGAAAGTCGTGTGATACCCGCCGACGATCACCGGTCTGTCCGGATTCCTTCTTTTCAATTCCCGCACGATCTCCATGCACATGGAATGCTCTCCGGCACAGTGTACGGAAACTCCCGGAATGGAATCATCCGGTATTCTGTCCGCTATCTCAGATGGAGTCAGGCCTCTGGCTCGAAAGCGTTTTCGGAAGGTGTAGAAACGATGTGGTCTTTCACCGTAGGCATCAATTATATCAACATCGTAACCGGACTCCCTGACGCTGGCGGCCAGGTAGGCGAGTCCGGATGGTATCCCCGGAATACTTCCGTAAAAGTCCTTTTTCAGGTGGACTACCGGGGGGCGTATCAGTGTAAGTTTACTCACTCTGATCAGATTCCATGGCTGCTGTACCTTCCCCCTGCAGTTCAGGCTGTTTACTGTACTTTGAAGTGGCTATGAGCAGGAAACCCCTGATGTATTTCGAAAGATCAAAAAAGCTTCTTATGCTTCTTATCTTTTTCCATACAAGCCCCGGTCTCAGATAAAATTTCCGGTGTCCGCTCTGAATGAGATATTTTATCTGCTCTTCCGTCATCCCTTCGGGAACAAAGGATACGTTCTTGAAATTGAATCTGTTCTCGGTGAATTTGGCCGGAGTGATGTTGCCCGCAAGAAGGTCTTCGTAAACTTCTGTCCCCGGGAGGGGCGTAAGATTTACGAAAACAGCATAATCCAGAGGGATCGAACAGGCAAATTCGATTGTTCGGAGACCTTCTTCGTAGGTTTCTCCCGGGATACCGAACATGAAAGTTCCGTAGGCTTCTATCCCGATTTCCGCTGTAAGTTCAACCGCTTTCTCTATCTGCTGGATTGTTGTTCCTTTCTTGAGGGTATCCAGGTTTTTCTGTACCCCGGATTCAATACCGTACAGCACTCTCCAGCAGCCGGCTCGTTTCATTTCCTCCAGCAGTTCTCTATCGATGCTGTCAACTCTGGCGTTGACCGCCCAGTTAACTCGTATATTCCTCTCTATCATTTCCCTGCAGAATTCCATTGCCCTTTTCTTTGAAAGGGTGAAGGTGTCATCCCAGAATGCTATATCGGTAACCCCGTGTTCTCTGTAAAGAAGTTCTATTTCGTCTGCGATATTCGAAGCGGACCTCATGCGAACATGTCTGTCGGTATGACAGAACGTACATTGATACGGACACCCCCTGGCTCCGATGATATTGGCATGGGGCAGACTCTTGTAAAAAGTCGGAGATGGGATATAGGACGGGATATCAACAAGCTCATGGGACGGGAAGGGTAGTGAATTGATGTCTTCCGTTATTCCTCTCGGGGCGGTTTCAATCAGCAGATTTCCCTTGTTGAACATGAGACCGTTCACCTCATTGAGTTCTTTCCCGCCCTCGACACAGGCGGCTATTTCGCGCATGGTGTACTCTCCCTCACCGATGACCAGCACGTCTATTCCGCTGCACTCTTCAAAGCATTTCTCTTTCCAGAGGGTGGGATGGATACCTCCCGCCACGATGAGCTTCTCTGGAAAATTCTTCTTCAGCCTGTTCAGCATCCAGCGGGAATTTTCCCAGTCGACGCTGGTAAGAGTCACTCCGATTATTTCAGGTTTAATCTCGTTGAGCTTTTCTATCATTCTTTCAAGGGAGTAGAAGAGACCTTCCATGTACATTACTTCATGACCATCCTCTTTTAGAAACGGGGCAAGGTACAGAAGAGAAGGAGAAGGAACAACATTTACCAGTGGTTTAATTTTCAGCCATTTGAAGGGAAAGCGCCGGACATTCATAAAATCATGCTGATCCTGTTCCCAGACAGCGGGCATGGTTAATAGGACTATTTTCAACTTTTGAGCATCTTTCCATGGTCAGAGAATGAAAGCAGCGGGTAATTCCGCGCCAGAGAGAAAATATACGATATCTATCCTCCTGTGTTAATCCTTTCCCGCAGACGTTCCCTTGGTTATCATCGGTACCTGGATATTATGAGCTCGGAGCCGGAGGCTTTGTTTAACTTTTTCGAAGGCGGGAATCCTGAAAAGAGCAGATGACATCTCTGTGGTTATTCCAGCTTTCGATGCAGAAGCTACTCTGGGCAGTTGCCTTGATTCTCTGGAGAAGCAGACCCTGAAACCCTTTCAGATCATCCTTGTGGATGACTGCTCCACAGACAGAACCGCTTCCATAGCATCCGAAGCGGGTATTGAGATACTGTCCGTCTCCGAGCGCGGGGGGCCTGCTATTGCAAGGAATGCCGGCGCAGAAAGGGCTGAAGGAGACATAATACTCTTTCTTGACGCGGATGTAGTTGTTCCAAATGACCTCATTGAGAAAATTACCAACTGTTTTTTATCTGACAGCAGCACTGTTGCGGTTCAGACTGTTTACTCGCCCTATTGTCCCGCTGAAGATATGGTTTCTCGGTATCAGAATTTCTACTACTACCATTCCCTTACCAGAATCAAGGGAAATTCGACTGCGACTTTCGCCACCTGGTGCGCAGCGGTACGAAGAGATCTGTTTATCGAAATCGGCGGTTTTAACACAAACATTCCGGAACCCACGGTTGAGGATGAGGAGCTGGGTTATGAAATAGCTGACAGAGGCAGAAAAATAGCACTCGCAAGGAATATCCGGGTAACGCACCTTGCATCATATACCATTGCGCAGTTCGCCAGGCGGAGACACAGAATGGCCAGAGCTCAGGCGAAGAGCGGCTGGAGATCGATCAGAGAGAGGCTGCTTAAGAGATACATCAACATCAGAGAGACCGGAACCCACCACAGCAG
>DAOWNO010000107.1 GCA_030642525.1 Candidatus Aegiribacteria sp. | reverse complement strand
GTTGGCGGCGGGTTGAGCAGTTCGGCAGCCTTTGCTGCAGGTCTGGGTACTGTTGCCGCAAGGCTGAACGGCATTGAACTCCAACCGCTCGAGTTCGCCCGGACACTGCGGGAAATGGAACATGAATATGCCGGAGTGGAATGCGGAATCATGGATCAGCTCTCAATACTCCTCTCGCGGAAGGGCAACGCTCTTTTAATCGATTGCCGGTCACTTCAGGTTGATCATATACCACTTTCCTCTGACTGGTCTCTTGTAATAATGGATACAGGTGTAAGGCATGATCTCGCGTTTTCGGAATACTCCGATAGACGGCGCCAGTGCGCTGAGATAACCGAGCTGTACAATCGGGCGGGAAAAGAATTTACGTCACTTCGCGATGTGTCACGTAAGGATCAGGACCTGCTGGAGAAGATCACCGGCAGTACGAGTGTATTCCTGAAACGATGCCGGCATGTGGTTTCGGAGAATCTGAGAGTAATCGAAGCGGTATCAGCACTAAAGACATCGGATGAAAAACGTATCGGCCGTCTTTTCAGGGAATCCCATGACAGCCTCAGAAACGATTTTGAAGTCTCCTGTCCTGAACTGAACAGCATGGTGGAAGCTGCATGTAATGCTCCCGGCTGTATCGCCGCAAGAATGACGGGGGGAGGATTCGGAGGATGTACGGTCAATTTTGTGAAAGGGAATATGACTGAGGAATTCATCAACGCTACTCTGTCGGATTACAGAAAGAAAACCGGTCGAAACGGAACGGCGCTCAAGGTTTCAAGTACTGGCGGAATAATGTCCTGTGAAGGGAAGCTGCAATGAATTACGAAAGGCCTCACCGAAGACGAAATCCTCTTACTGGAAAATGGGTTCTGGTTTCACAGAATCGTTCTGCACGACCATGGCACGGAAAAGTTGAAACCACCGAAGATCGTGCATCACTGCCGGAATTCGATCCCGACTGTTACCTCTGTCCAGGAAACCTTCGCCTTCACCATCATGCGGGTGCCAATGAAAAACGCAATCCGCACTATGACGGAGTATTCGTATTCGATAACGATTTCCCCGCCCTGATGTACGACGTAAACGCTTCATTCGAGAACACTCCCCCATGGAAACAGGGCATGATGGAAGCCGGCATCTGCAGGGTTATCTGCTATACACCTTTTCACAGCATCTCTGCTGCCGATCTTGATGACGCATCACTTCTTGCCGTCATAAATACATGGGAAGATCAGATAGTTGAACTGATGAGTATTCCCGGTATCAACTATGTACAGATCTTCGAGAACCGCGGAATCATGATGGGCTGCAGCAATCCCCATCCGCACGGTCAGATATGGGCAACGGGATCCGTTCCAGGTAAAATCGATTCCGAGGATTATCACCAGACGAAGTACCTGCAGGATAACGGATCATGTCTCCTCTGCGACGTTCAGAAGCACGAGCTTACGGCCGGTGAACGTATCGTTCTTGAAAACGACCACTGGACCGTACTTGTACCTTACTGGGCTGAATGGCCATTCGAGACGATGCTTCTCCCAAAACATCATTCAGCATCCCTTACAGATCTGGATAATAAACAGAAGGGTTCTCTGGCAGGAATCTGGAAACGGCTTCTTCTGACGTACGACAACCTTTTCAATACACCGATGCCTTTCAGCTCAGGGTGGCATATAGCGCCTGCTGAACCCCGTGATATAAAATCATGGCATCTCCACGCACATTTCTATCCGCCTCTTCTCAGGTCAGCAACTATCAAAAAATTCATGGTGGGTTACGAGATGCTTGCCGAATCCCAGAGGGACATAACTCCCGAGGATGCAGCAGAACGTCTCAGGCTGTCAGCGTTAAACTCTCTCCATGATCGGTTAGGACAGAGTCGGTGACAAATACTTTTATAAATTCAGACACTCCGGGTACGGTTATCAATTCAACTCAAGCATGGTTTGATATCAGGAAGTGAGTCACAACCCGTTGTACAGGTTATTTTCCCTTCCATAAACACTTGCTTTATTATCCCTGATTAGTATATGATATTAATATGTGATTTATTCTCTATTGCGAGGAAACAATTATGGATGACCGTGATAGAAACAAAAATGGTATACCTGAGAAACATGTTGAACTCAGGCAGCATATCACTGAAAAGGACTCTGAAGTATCCTGCTCAGATTCCGAAACAGCCGGCAAACTGGAAAACCTCGAATTTTTCAAGAACATCATAGCCGCAGTACGAGAACCCATCCTGGTTCTGAACTCTGATCTGAAGTGTGTTTTCGCAAACCGGAGCTTTGTTCAGGCATTTAATATTGACCACTCAACCATACATGGTAAGTCGATCTTCTCAATTGGTAACCGGTTTCTTAATATCCCGGAACTGAAAGAACTGCTCAATGAACTGCTCTCCATACACCAGGATTTCAATGAATATGAAGTCAATCTGGATCTGATTCATATCGGTAACAGGGCTATGTCCCTGAACGCAACAGATGCAGCACAGCAATCAGGCAGAGAAAGACTGATACTTCTGAGCTTCGAGGATATTACAATTCGCTATGAAGCGGAAAAGCAGCTTCTGGAGAGTGAACGAAAATATCGAACTCTTTTCGATTCCTCCGGAGATGCAATCATGATGCTGGCGCCACCGGACTGGTCTTTCACAGCCTGCAACCCGGCTACAATAGAACTGTTCAGATGCAACAGCGAAAGTGATTTTACATCCAGTCGACCATGGGATCTTTCACCTGAATACCAGCCTGACGGTCAGATTTCATCAATCAAGGCAAAGATGATGATAGAATCCGCTGTGAAGACAGGTTCAAATCTGTTCGAGTGGACTCACAGAAAAACTCACGGTGAAATTTTCCAGGCTTCAGTACTCCTTAGCAGGATCGAACTCCATGGACATACTATGCTCCAGGCCACAGTCAGAGATATTACCGGGCGGAAGGAAATCGAAGAAGAACTTAGAGATCACCGTTTCCATCTCGAGGAACTTGTACGGAATCGAACCGCAGAACTCAGTGAAAGTGAAGAAAAATACCGGACTCTCGTCGAGCATAGTCATGACGGCATCTATATCTATGCCGGAGGCGGTTTTCTCTTCGTTAATAATCGAATGTGTGATATAACGGGTTACACAAAAGTGGAACTGTCCGGCATGAATTTCTTGGAGCTGGCCCATCCCGAAGACCGGGAAAGAATCCGCGAATATGAGTTATTACGAGAGAGCGGAGCCAAAGTTCCATCAGTATTTCAGGTCAGGATAATGAAAAAGGACGGCATAGAAAGGTACATAGAATTCTCAGCAAAAGGTATCACATACCATGGTAAATACGCAGTTCTCGGAGTCGGCAGAGATATAACGGCTCTGAAGTTGTTCGACGAGGAACAGAGCAAGATGGATAAACTGGAATCACTCGGAGTACTCGCGGGAGGAATAGCTCATGATTTTAATAATTTCCTTGCGGCGATCATAGGAAATATCTCTCTTGCTCGATTGATGGTTGAACCCGGAAGCAATATCTACGAGATACTTACCAGTTCGGAACATGCAGCAAGCCAGGCATCCGCTCTTACAAGACAGCTCCTGACTTTCTCGAAGGGAGGAGAACCTGTAAAGGATCTGGTTTCAATCACAACTCTGCTTCAGGAATCATGCAACTTTATCCTCAGCGGCTCAAATGTTACCGCCGAATTCAATTTCCCTGAGGACCTCCGACTGATAAACGCTGATCCCGGACAGATCACGCAGGCGATTAACAACATTATTCTCAATGCCAATCAGGCAATGCCTGAAGGTGGTCGAATATTGATATCCGCTGAAAACATAAAAATATCCGACAACAGCACTATCCCGCTGAAAAAGGATTCATACATCAGAATACAGATAAAAGATGAAGGAATAGGTATTCCTGAAGAGCAGCTGACCATAATCTTCGATCCATTCTTTTCAACAAAGCAGCTGGGAACCGGGCTTGGTCTGTCAACGGCTTATTCAATAATACACAAACATCATGGACACATTCTGGTCGAGAGCGGAATCAACTCCGGAAGCACGTTCATCATATATCTTCCTTCAGTAACCGAAAAAATGGAAAAGAAGCAGATGGAGATTGATTTCCTCACTGCGGGTGAAGGAAAAATACTCATTATGGACGACAAGGAGATTATCAGAGATACGATGGAAGCAATACTTATACGTCTTGGATATGAAGTTGAGTGCGCTGTTAATGGTCGTGAAGCCATAGAGAAGTACAGCAACAGCATGAAAAACGGAAACTCATTCAACGCGGTGATTCTGGATCTGACAATTCCGAACGGTATGGGTGGTGAAGAAACGGTGAAAGAGCTGCTTTCAATCGATCCGGATATCCGTGCGATCGTATCAAGCGGTTACTCTACAAACCCTGTAATGTCAAACTATGAGACATACGGATTCCGTGGAGTCATACTCAAGCCTTATTCAATTTCGCAGATAGCATACTTACTGCAGGAAGTAATCGACAGATAGGACTTGTCCGATAATGGGCATTCCAATCTCGAAACCCGGGGATTTCAGCATAACAACCGCTGATGCAGAAGCATTCTCAAAGCCGATAAACACATCAACTTCAGGGGGGCGTACATCCGCATACCGAGCTTTCAGTACACATCAGCCGGTAACGATGTTTGACTGCGGATGTTTCAGGTCGTATGGTCAGTTTCAGGCAGGAATCCGAGGATTATCGGGACGAATGGACTACTTCGCGAGAAAGTCATGGGATTGAAGAAAATCCAGTTTCCTTATGCTAGAAAATACAGTGGAATCTAATAATGTGGTAATAGAATATCTGTAGTATCATGTAGCACCTTCCAGACCATCATTGCTAAACAGAAAGCTGATTCATGAATTCTGATCCAGAGTACCTTCTTCCTTCCCTGACAATATTCTTCCCATTTCATAATGAGGAAGGCAACGTGATCTATATGATTGAAAATGCTATTAAAGCCGGATTAAGAATCACTGAAAATCTCGAAGTCATTGCAATTGATGATGGAAGTGAAGATTCGACAGGACAACTGAGCCGGAGCATGGAGAAAAAATATCCTGATCTGGTCAGGGTAATAAGTCATAAACATAACATGGGATATGGTGCTGCTTTAAAAACCGGATTTGTCAACAGTACAAAAGACTGGGTTTTCTTTTCCGATGGCGACAGGCAATTCAGAACTGAAGACATAAATTTGCTTGTTAATGTTGCAGTATCATCTGATAAACCGGTAGTTGCTGCAGGTTACCGCATAAACAGGCAGGACCCGCTTTACAGACGACTCAACGCCGGACTTTATAATATTCTTCTCAGAACACTTCTCGGACTAAGGGGAGTCAGAGATATTGACTGCGCCTTCAAACTGATTCCCGGAGAAGCTTTGAAAAGGGTTCTGCCTCTTCGTTGTAATGGCGCAATGATTTCATCTGAACTGTTATGCCGCTGCAAAAAAGCTGGATATAATATCCTTGAAGTTCCGGTTCCTCATTATCCAAGACTTGAGGGAGAACAGAGCGGAGCCAGAATTGATGTAATAATAAAGGCCTTCAGAGAGCTTGTAAAAAACTGGAAAAGATTCCATACACTATGAACTCCAGAATTCTCCTCATCAGCCCGCCTACAGGCCTGTATCTGAGAGAAGACAGATGCCAGGCGCCTGTGAAGAGCATGATGGCTCAGGGTGTACGCCCTCCGATGGATCTTGCATACATAGCGGCCGTGTGCAGAAGAGACTCCAATTCCACCTGTTTAATAAAGGACTATCCTGTTGAAGGAGGAGGCTGGAATGAATTCAGGACTCTTTTAAGAGATTTCAGGCCCGATTTCCTTGTTATAAGCACAACCACTCCCACATTTCCTGATGATATGAAAGCAACTGAACTCGCCCACGAGGAAATGGGGGACAGAATTAAATGCATTGCAAAAGGTGCTCATCTTTCAGATCATGATATTGAAGCATTAAACAAATACAGTGCGCTTGATTATGCTGTAAGGGGAGAATCTGAATTTATTATCGGAGATCTGATCAAAGGCATCAATCCGTGTCAGATAAAAGGATTGACATACAGGAGCATTACCGGTGAAGTAATCAGAAATCCGGACAGGGAACTTCTCGAAAATCTTGATATTCTGCCTGAACCGGCACGTGATCTGCTCAGGAATAAACTCTATCCTGATCCTGAAACCGGCAAACCTTTGACTCCTGTTCTGACATCAAGAGGATGTCCTGGACAGTGCATATTTTGTCCTGTCTTTCTGGTCAGTGGTTCAAAAATCAGGAAAAGATCTGTTTCCAGTATCATGGCTGAGATAAACTCGTGTGTTAACGATTACGGAATCAGATCCTTTCTCTTTCGATCGGATACTTTCACAATAGACAAACAATGGGTAATAGAATTGTGCAGGAGTATTTCAGAATCAGGTCACGCAATCAGATGGGGAGCAAATTCGAGGGTTGATACTTTCGATGAGGAAAGAGCTGATGCGATGGCCAGGGCAGGATGCTACATTGTAAGTTTTGGTGTTGAATCCGGTTCACCGGAAATGCTCGAAAAGATGAAGAAGAATATAAATCTGGATGATGTAAGCCGGTCTGTTGATCTATGCAGGAATCACGGAATTCTTTCCATGCTGTATTTTGTAATAGGACTGCCCTGGGAAACCCGGGATACGATCAGGGAAACTGTTGAGTTTGCGAAGCGAATCCCTGCTGATTTTTATGAGATTCACAGTGCATACCCGTTTCCGGGTACTCCTCTTTATGAACTGGGATTGAAGGAAGGGCTTTTCAGTGAAAGTGACCTTGAAAAGGGCAATTACTTCTCACCTGTCATGAATACTTTTCATCTAACAAAGCAGGAGATAGCCAGGGCAAGAAAAAAGGCTCTGATTGAAATTTATCTGAGACCTTCCATTATCTGGAAAACATTGAAGAGAATCCACTCTTTCAGAGAATTATGGAGGTATATTT
>DAOWNO010000141.1 GCA_030642525.1 Candidatus Aegiribacteria sp. | reverse complement strand
GTTTCCTCGACTCTTTCGAGAACACGCTTCTTCAGATCCTCATGGGAAAGATTCAGAAAAAACTGCCTGGTCGCTCTGAAGATAAGTGGTTTCTTGCAGCGCCAGCAGTGCGGATAACTGTGCTTGATATCCCTGCTGTCAGCCACAAGAAGCCCGGATTTCTTCAGATCATCAATTATGACCGGATTCGCCTTGAATACATGCATGCCTGCGTATTTGCCGGAAGCATCAGAGAAAGTGCCGTTCTCGGTAACAGGGCTGAATATTTTCAGACCGTATTTCAGTCCGACGATAAAATCGTCAGCTCCATGCCCCGGAGCAGTGTGGACACAGCCGGTGCCATCCTCCATTGTCACATGATCCGCCAGTATCATCATGGATGTTCTGCCCTCAAACAGAGGATGCTTCAGCAGGAGACCCTCAAGTTCACTGCCTGTGAAAACAGGTTCTTCCAGAATTATGCCTTCGATGCCGGTTTCTTTCATGAATGCTCCGGCTCTTTTCAGAGCAACAAGGAAATTGTCTCCATCCGATTTGACAATTACGTATTTCTCGGAAGGGTGAAGCGCCACAGCCAGGTTTGCAGGCAGTGTCCATGGAGTTGTTGTCCAGATTACCGTTCTTGTTCCGAAGGGAACACCCGCCGTTTTCCATTCCTCAGGATTATCCTGCTGAAATGCAACGTAGATCGAAGGAGAAATATGGTCTCCGTATTCCACTTCGGCTTCAGCCAGGGCTGTTCCGCACTTCATGCACCAGTGTATCGGACGAAGCCCCTGATATATATAATGACCTTTAACAAGCTCACCGAAAGCCCGGACAATGCCTGATTCATAATCAGTACTCATGGTGAGATAGGGTTTATCCCAGAGACCGAATACTCCAAGTCTCTTGAACTCCTCTCTCTGTACTCCCACGAATTCAGCAGCATACTCGCGGCATTTCTTCCTTATCTCTTCCCTTGAAAGATTTTTTCCACCTTCCTGCTGATTTCCCATGACATGATGCTCGATAGGCATGCCATGGCAATCCCAGCCTGGAACGTATGGAGAATCATATCCCATCATCGTATGCGATTTGACTATGAAATCCTTCAGTATTTTGTTAAGAGCTGTTCCGAGATGAACGTGTCCGTTTGCGTAGGGAGGTCCATCATGGAGAATGAACAGAGGGCTCCCTTTTCGCGATTGCCTTATCTTGTTGTAAAGATCTCCTTTACTCCATTCTTCCAGCGTTTCAGGCTCCTTCGCAATAAGATTGCCTTTCATGGAGAAGCCGGTTCTGGGCAAATTTATTGTGTCCTTGTAGTTCACTGCTCCTCACCTCCCCCGGTGAATTTTGAATTGAACAAATTGAGCGCTGCTTCCGCGGCCTCTCTAACTGGTGGTACTTCAGTATTAACGGAATCCCAGCCATGACATCTTACAAGAAATATAACCTTTGCTCCGCCATGACCTGCCACTTCGGCTTCGTCTACTCCTTCCGAAACAAGCGCGTCCGTTCCCATTACCGAAAGTTCCGCCGGTGTAGCAAGTCTCCACTCGGGAACTCTGCCGATTATGCCCTTTTCCCAGGGTCCGTCAGGAGTGATATAGAGATTCATCAGTGACGGAAATCTCGGACCGAGATCCTCTCTGTTTGAACCGATCAGCGGGCTGCTCCCGAATAAAGCAATATGGTCGGAGGCAACAATCCACCTGTTTCTGCTGGAAACACCCTCAGCCCCTATCAGGAAAAGTCTTTCTCCTTCTGCAAGAGCGAGTCTCACACAATCCAGTGCTTCTTCCCTGCCTGCACGCAAATGAATTGAAATATATTCGGGAAAATCACATTTCCAGCTGCCGGGAAGAACCGCGAACATTCAACCACCTTCTTCGAATACCTGAACAGACAGTAAGACGAACAGCGATTATGCAAACATATATCCAGCGGAACAAGTGAAGCGCCCCCGCTGAAAAGCGGGAGCGCTTTGTGTTTCGTACTATAAGCGGTTAGTTATTCGTTCGGTCCGGGTTCAACGGGTTTCTCTTCCTGAACCTCAGGAGCTGCGGGAGCTGCGGGAGTAACCGGAGCTGCCGGAGTAACGGGAGCTGCCGGAGCTGCTGGTTCCGCTATTTCAGGTCCCTTTTCAGAAGTGGGAATCCCGGCGGCTTTGGTTACATCCGCCATTGATTTCGGCATATCCCAGCCAGCCGCACCCTTGAAAAAGAAAGTAACAAATATCTGGGCTAGAGCAGCAAGAGCAACGACCCAGATACCTATGCTCAGGCTGAGCCCCGGTCTGCTTCTGAATATCTTGGTCAGTATCAGAAGAAAAGCAATTGCAGCAGGAATCCAGACGCCGCTGAGGAACTTCTTCGTGAGAGGTTCCATTTTATCTCCCGCAAAGAAGGCGATCGCGCCGCCTGCAGCAAACAGAATTACAACCAGCCAGCCGCCATCCTCGGTACCGCTGACATTCATCGAACCAAAGATCGAATACCATGGAAGGAATGCGCCAATTATTCCAATCACGGCGATGATGAGTATGAACATTCGTTTCTTTTCCATTAGAACCCCCTTTTCAGTTAAGTAAAGATGGGTATCCATAAAGAGCATGTCAATAATGAAATCTGTGCTGATTATCCGTTTTCAGCAGGAAGCGAATCAAGCCACTTTTTTATTACGGGTTGAGGTCTCTCACTGTGGATCTCCTCAAGCAGCGTTCTGCCTGCTGAAGCCGATTCAGAATCACCTGTCAGTTTCCAGTGATTGTAAAGAATTTCTGCTCTATAATTTCGATCAGGAGCTTCTTCAAGCATTCCAAGAAGTCTCGCGGATGCGTTTTTATCGCCTCTCTCCGCCTTGATGACTTCCAGATACAGCCTGCTGCTGTAGACAATCTTCTCCCTGCCTTTTCTGCCCTCGGTCAGATCAAGAGCTTCCCTGAGATCCTTCTCCGCTTTATCGAATTCGTAGTTCAGTGAGAAAATCTTTCCCCTCAGTTCAAGCTGGCTGCTGAAGGAAACCATATCATTGGCTTTCCGGGAATTCTCCAGTGCTTTGTTGATACTTACGATTGCTGCCTCAGATTCATCAAGCTGGAACTGAATCAGAGCGATTGCGGCCCACCCTTCAGACAGATTACGTATATCACCTATCGCCTCTGCATGTTCAATCTGTGTTTGAACACAATCAAGCGCTGATTCATAATCTCCTTTGAGAGAGAAGATGTACCCCATTCTGGCATAGCCTGACATCAGGCCTGATCTGAAACCTATGACTGAAGCAGTATCTATCAGCTCGGTTGCGTACTCCAGAGCAGCATCTATATTCTCTATCCTTATCGAAGCGTGCGCGAGGTTGCCTAATGCAGCGCACTTAGCCCTGAGGTTGCCTGTTTTGATGCTGAGGGTTACACATTGCATGAAACAGTCAATCGCCTGTTCCCATTCAGCTTTTCGAAGATGAATGATGCCAAGCTTGCTTGTGGCAGTACTCAGTGCGGCCCAGTTCGCTGTTTTCTCAGCAGCTTTCCTGAGTTTTGCATGAACATTTTCAGCTCTGTCGTAATCTCTGTTGTAGATATGTACTCTCATAAGATTGTCATATCCGGCGATGATGCTCTTTATCAGACCCGTTTCCTGCGCAAGCCTGACCTGCTCCTCTGTATATTCCATCATTATATCGTACTGACCCAATTGCCTGTAAGTTATCGCAGCCCAGTAAAGCGAAGCGCAGATCTCCAGAGGAATCCCTGATTTTCGCGCAAGATCAATAGATTCTTCACCGAGAGTTACAGCTTCTTCAATTCTTCCTGCTGTTCTTGCAATTAAACCAAGTTGCCTCGTCGCGACAGACATGTGTCGCAGGTCATCTATCCGCGAAAACGTTTTCAGGCAGTCCCGAAGCATTTTCTCCGCCTGTTTCAGCTTTCCCGAAGAACCCAGATTAGTCCCCAGTTTCAGCATCACTCTGGCCTTCAGTGAATCATCAATCAAAGGATCTCCACAGATCCTTTTCATTGTACCGACCAGCAGATCTATACCTTCGTTAAGCAATCCGGCATTCCGGTAAACACCTGCCAGATCCAGATCAACCTCTGTCCTTTCCGGATCCGAGACCATGGAAGCAAGTCTTCCGTACATTGAAATTGCTGCACTGTTCTCGAAATTATCAGTTAAGACCTCCGCAGTTTTCCTGATATACATGGCAGCTTTCAGATTATCACCGCCCAGCTGGAAATGGCTGGCGATCTCTTCTAGATGGGATGCGGAAGTGCTGCCGTCATGAAGTACTTCAATTATCTGACCGGCCTTCAGGTGAAGCATTTCCTGTTCATGAGAGGGGATGAGCTCGAAAGCCCATTCACGAAAAACCATATGTGCGAATGAAAAGGAAGATCCATCAACTGTGAATATGTGCTTTTGAACACATGATTCCAGTTCATTTTCAATAGTTTCAGATTCAGTGAGTTCAGCGAGAACAACCCTTTTGAACAACTTGCCAAGAATAGATGCGGTTCCTGCAATCTTCTGAACTGGCGAAGGCATCATGCGAATTCTGGCCAGGAACATATCCTTGATGGACTCTGTAATTTCAGTTGCAGATCCGCTCAGGCCAATGCAGTCATCTTCTCTGTTAACTTGTTTCGTTTCAATCAGATAATCAATAACCTGCTCAAGAAACAGCGGGACTCCTCCCGCTCTTTCCCACAAAAAGTCAACCAGTTTCCGCTCAGGCTCAATACCGGTGAGTTTTTCCACAAACGGGGTGATATCCTTTTTTGAAAGTCCGCTGAGAAATACTACGGCAGACCCCGAAGCAGAATCAACGGATGGAAATACAGGCTGGGATCCGGTAGAATCCGGTCTTCCCGTCGAAATGAAGCCGAGTGGAAATCCGGAAGCTGCCCTGAGCATCCTCTCAAAGATCTGGATACTCTCGCGGGAAAACCACTGGATATTCTCCATTACCACAACAACAGGCTGCAGAATTGAAAGAGCTGTGAAAAATGAAGTTATCGATATTGAAATTTTCTCTGCCCGCTGCGATGGTTCAAGCTGGTGTACTATCGACCCGGATTCCAGAGAAATCCCTGAAACACTTTCGAGAAAAGGTCTGGCTTCCAGGAGTTCGTCAACCAGATGATGAACAGGATAATCTGTCCGGAGTTCCAGGTTGAGAAGGAATCCTTCCCAGACGTGCTGGAAATTCTCGGAGTTCTTCTTCTCCGAAGCTCCTGCATCAAGATTGAACCACTCCCGGAAGAAATCAGCCAGAGGGTCAGTGCCCGGAACCTGATCGGCCTCAATAAAGATGAATTCCGTATCCGGAAGAGCTGCATCGATCTCCCTTACAAGCCTGGACTTGCCTATACCTGCGGGAGCCCAGTAACAGAGCATGCCGGGAGAATCACCGGTTTCCAGCCCTGAAAAGAGAGAAACCGCCTGAGCAAGTTGATGTTCGCGCCCTACCATGGCTCCGCGGTAGAGTTTGGACGATCTGACTGTCATTCCCTGAGCCAATCCGGCAATTTCGAGTGAACATCTATGGATACAAGTTTCCTTCTGGAAGTAATGCCGGACAGCAATCTTATGGATGGAAGCGATGTACCGAATTCTCCGGCAAGGAACTTCTGCAGTTCTCTGTTGGCTTTTCCGTCTGCAGGGGGAGCGTTGAGCGCGATTCTAAGTGTTCCGTCAGCCATTCTTCCCCTGACTTCCGTCCTGGATGCCCGGGGAATGACCTTGATCTCCAGATGTATCGCATGCTGTTTACTGTTTACCTGTTTGCCATATTTAGGCATTTTATTAACTTTTTTTTGCTCGTCTTTAATTAGTGCCTGTCACTATTTAATGGAGTGGCTTCCTCGATAAGCATTATCGGAATATCATCCTTCACTTCATATACAAGGGCACAGGAATGACATATGAGTACCTCTTCGGGATCCGTTCTGTATTCCAGTTCGCCCTTGCACTTCGGACAGGCAAGAATAGAAAGTAATCTTTCATCAAGCATAATACACTCCTAAATTACGAAAACACCGTCATCGATAATCTTATCCTCTGTACCATCTTTCC
>DAOWNO010000298.1 GCA_030642525.1 Candidatus Aegiribacteria sp. | reverse complement strand
GTGAGAGATATAGTAGCGAGAATGAAGCTTATTCCCATTCGGGAATTGATTCAGGATCAAAGACTTCTTTTCTGTGAGGATTCAATTGTAAGAGGTACTCAACTGCAGGATACAGTTAAGCGATTATTTGATGCTGGAGCAGCTGAAATACATATGAGACCTGCATGTCCACCGCTGGTATTCGGCTGTAAGTATCTTAATTTTTCTCGTTCAAGATCCGTGCTTGATCTGGCAGGAAGGAAGGCGATAAAGGAACTGGAGGGATCTGGAGATACAGTACCCGATGAGTACCTTGATATAAACTCTGCAGAATATGCGGAAATGGTTGAAAGAATACGAAGAAGGCTGCGACTTACTTCACTTTCCTACCAGAGACTTGATGACCTTGTAGAGGCGATTGGAATTCCAAAGGAAAAATTGTGTACATACTGCTTTGACGGAAGCGGGTAAAAGGGATTTCAGAGTAAATACCGTCAGAAAATCTACAACCGGAATCATCAGTTCCATCAAAATATAAAACGCAGTTGTAACTGCACACCCGAACGCCTGTTCTCAGAAGCCGCATTAGCCGATCTTCATCTCCTTGATCGTTTGCCATGGAATGTAATCCACATCTGCAGTTAGCCGTTTAGTTGATTCTTTTATCTATCGGGTTCTGTGAAACTACTGAGTTCGATTTGTGTTATGATGGATGCGGGTTAAGTGAAACATATTTTCTTCTTGAAGGAATCGTAACAGTCACGACAGATTCCGGCAGTATTTCTTTCGGTGCTGGAGATCTTATTATATTCTATCGGTTATTTTGTATATGGAATATTCTGAGGCTGTTCGGAAACAGTGAAAATTCGGATGAGAACGGAGACAGTTCTGGTATACGGACAAACAATTACATTGGCAACAAAGGGATATTCAGATATCATCGATATTACAGATGATGTCGAATCAACGATAAAATCATCCGGAATAATGGATGGGCTGGTTGCTGTTACTGTTATCGGCTCAACTGCTTCAATCACTACGATCGAGTATGAACCGGCGCTTGTAGAGGATATGAAAGAGCAGCTTGAGAAAATGGTTTCTCAGACAATTCGTTCCAGACATTCAGAAACCTGGGGCGATGATAATGGTTTTTCTCATCTGAGAGCTTCGCTTATGGGGCCTGGGATCACACTGCCTATTGTTGACGGAAACATCCTTACCGGAACCTGGCAGCAGATTGTGCTTATAGATCATGACAACAGACATCGCACAAGAAAGGTAAGAATACAGATTATTGGTGAGCGGGATTCCTGAGGCTTGAAAGGGTTTAATTGAAGAACATTCTAATACTGCTGACAGTACTCGTTTCTCTATCATACGCTCAAGTGCCTTCGTACAAGATCTATTGTGATCAGGAAGATTACAACCAGATGATCACCTGCTGGGATGACGAAAATATAGAGATAGACTGTACTGTAATACATGATGATACCCTATATACCGATGCAAGGCTGCGTCTTCGCGGAGACAGTTCAAGAGGTTATCCGAAAAAATCCTACCGGATCACTTTTTCAGTGCAGGACCCTCTTGACAACAGAACTAAATGGAATTTCAACAGCGAGTATATGGATCACACTTATATCCATTCCTGGCTGTTCGCCTGGATCATGGAACAGCTGGAATACCCATGCTTTAAGGTTGATCACGCAAGGCTGTATGTAAATGACAGTTATATAGGATTATACATTAAAACGGATCCTGTCGATGAGCAGTATCTTATAGAAAATGCTCTGGATCCGCAGGGAAATCTTTACAAGGCTGCGCTAGACGGCGCATGTTTAAGCATCTACGATAATGTTGGTGAGTTCTGGGACAAGAGAACGAACGAGAATGAAGGCTGGAATGATCTGTATGAACTTATCGATTATCTTGATCAGGTCGAACCTGAAAATTTTCATGATGACATAAGTGAATGGTTTAATGTTAACAGACTTCTGACAATTGTAGCAGCGAATACTCTGACCAACAATTTCAGTACTTATTACCATAATTACTTCATGTACCACGATGTTCAGGGTTCCGGTGTATGGACAATGATGTCATGGGATGTTGACAAGACATTCGGCAGCTGGATTACCCGCCCCTTCAGCCAGGGCGTAAATGCTTTTTGGTACGACAACCCTCTTTTTGAGAAGATAATACTCGATCCTGTTCTGTTCGAGATGTACTTTGAAAGAATGCAGAGTATTACCGATGAAGTCATTAACATAACGATACTTGGTCCGGTGATAGATTCGCTTGAACAGGCATTGGAACAAGCCGTGATTGATGATTTGATGGATGCCATAGATGTTGATGAGTTCCATGAGGAAATCGACATTCTCATGACTGATAGAATACCGTTCAAGATGGACGCGATGCTTTCTCAATACACCAACGCTCCAAGACCGTTTCAGGCTCATTGCGGTGATACACTGAGCCTTGGAAACAGAATCATCTCATGGGATAACGCTTCAGCTCCCGCTGGCGGAGCAATAACATACAATGTGTATTTGACCACAAGATTAGGTTGCCCTGATTCCATCGTGCAGGAACACTATGGAATTACGGATACATGTTTCACATTCACAGATCTCGAATCGAAAAGGTACATATGGACGGTAGAAGCTGAAACTGATGGATGGATCACCGAGGCTTACGATCACTGGAATCCCCTGACGGTAACTTCCGACTATACAGAGTTAACCGGTACGCTAAGCGGAACGACATTCCTGCAGAAGAGTGATTCTCCTTATCTGATAACCGGGGATATCTTCATACCTTACGGATCTTCTCTCTATATCGAGGGCGGGGTGGATATACGAGTTGATGGAGGAGTTGGATTCGATTGTGCCGGATCGTTGAGATCTGAAGGCAATTCATCTGATTCCGTCAGGTTTCTGGCGAACAGCAGTTCGCAGCCCTGGAATGGGATAAGACTCGGCGGTAATGAGGGTGCTTTCAGGTATACATCCTTCAGGAATTCAACAGGTTTCGGTGGAGCTGGAAGCAATACAGCATGTATTATGGCAGAGAATGCCGATCTTGTACTGGAGAACTGCTCATTTTCATACAATGAAAGATGCATTCAGGTTTCGGGAGGGTCCGCGACTCTGGACAGCTGTGATCTTACCGGCTGGAACACAGGAGAGCTGTTTTTCATGGAGGCGGGGATATCAGCACTGATTGTGGACAGCAGATTCGGGAACATGATCAATCCTCC
>DAOWNO010000051.1 GCA_030642525.1 Candidatus Aegiribacteria sp. | reverse complement strand
GTAACACCAGTTCCGCCTTCCGACGGTCTTCCCTGTCTGAACGACGCAACTCTCCGGTCACTTTTCGCGGTGTCGATAACCACCCTCATGAGAATACCTTTTCCCTTGCCGTGAATTACGCGAATCTGCGGAATACCTGCAGCGATGCTGTCATCAAGAGCCGAGTCAAGTTCAGCGAGAGCTTCATCAGCGGACATACCGCGCAGATTAAGCTCTATCCTGGTCTGAACAGGTACACTCCAGTCAGAGGATACCGATTTCTCTTCGGGTGGAACAGTAGCGCAAAGATCGGAAACAGGTTTCTTCAACCGGAGATTGCCCAGTATCACAACCGCGTGATCTTTTCCAAGCTCCTCGACCAGGCCCTTTCCACTCCATCCTTTCACAGTCACCCATCCGCCGGGTACTATATGCTTGTTCTGAGATTTCTTACCTTCATCCTTAAAAGAAAATTCTGACGCGGATCCGGCAATCTCCCGTATTTCCGATCTGATACTTCGCCTTTCCTGCGCAGTTTCGGTCTTTGCCAGTCTGGCCAGCAGAGCATCAGCCCGTGAATTGACTTTCCTCTCCCAGTCTCTCGATTGCTCTTCAATTCTTTTCTTTGTACGGAAGAGATCCATTCTGGAGGATTCCAGCTCTTTGTTCAGACGCTCTCTGACAAGTTTGTCTTTCTCCTGCTCGCGATCGAGTTCCTCCGATTTCTGCTGAATCTCATTTTTTATCGATGCAATCTCCTCAAGCATCCGGTCAAGTCTGAACGAATTCCCGGAAAGTGCCTCCGCTCTTTTTAGAACATCAGCTGGAAAGTTCATTTTTCTGGCAATCTCCAGCGTAAAAGAAGATCCGGGAATTCCATAGGTAAAAGTGTAGTCAGGCTCAAGAGTATCCTCGTGAAAATTCATGCAGCCGTTGTAAAATCCCGGTTTCCCCTGAGCGAGGCTTTTAAGCTGTCCCTGATGTGTCGTGACAACGAGTCTGCTGCCCGCCTCAGCAAGATGGTCAAGCAGAGAAGCAGCCAGCGCAGAGCCTGTAAGCGGATCAGTACCGGCTGCGGGTTCGTCAATAAGCACAAATCCACCAGACCCGTGATCATTCAGCATGTCCAGCTGTTCCCTCAATCGTGCGGAATACGTACTTTGGTGATTCGCGATGGATTGCTGGTCTCCGATAGAAACGTGAATCCTTTTGAAATACGGTATTGCTGAACCTGTGGATACGCATGCTCCAATACCTGATTGCGCGCAGATGACTGCAAGACCGATTGCCTTCAGCAGAACGCTTTTTCCACCAGCATTGGGACCACTGATAATAAGAACCTTCCAGTCTTCAGGCAGCCTCACGTCATTCTCAATTACTTCCTCAGAAGGTATGAGTGGATGCCTGAGGTGGAGCAGTGAAAGCGCTCCCTCGGGTGGGAACACGGTTTTCAGCTCTTTGTGGTACGAAGCCCGCGCAAAAATGGCATCAAGAGTGGAAACGGCTTCTATTCCTGCTCTAAGTTCATCTGAATGCTCTCTGACAGCTAGTGAAATCTCTCTGAGTATTTTTCTTCTCTCGAAATCCAGATCAAGCAGAGCTTCTCTCAGTGAGTTTCCATCATCAACAAGTTGAGATGGCTCAATAAAAACTGTCTCACCCGATTCGGAACGATCATGAACGATTCCTTTGACCTCACGTTTTCTTGATGAAATCACCGGAAGCACATATCGCCCATCCCTCAGAGTTGGAGGAAAATCTCGAATGACATTCTGCTGCGATAGAGAAGCTGAAATCCTGCTTATTCGCTTTGACAGATTTCGCTCAAGCCTGTCAGCTTTCTTAGTCAGACGGGTCAGTTCCGGGGAAGCGTCAGGGGAAAGATCCCCTTCCGGAGTGGTCATTCCAAGCAATCTTCCTGATAATTTCGAAAGGCGGGGAATACGGTCACAATAGCTTCGAAGAGCGAGTAATGAGGAGCCCTCAGCTGCAGCTTTCTCAAGCGACTGGATGAACTGATCCATTTCTCTGAGGACATTGCCGGTATTTCTCAGTTGAAGAGGATTGAAGATAATAATTCCGGAATCGATTGAATCGGTAATATCTTTCAATTCATCAAGGTTTCCGGATGGAGGGTGTATGCCCTGTTCAAGAATGAAAGCTGCAGATTCAGTCTCAGCCTTCAGTCTAAGGGATATCTCAGAATTCCACCCTGGCTGCAACGCTTCTGCCTTTTCCTGCCCCAGGCTGCTGATCGCTCGACTGGCTATCTCCTTCAGTACCAGATGATATTCAAGGCGGATGAGAGAATTATTCATTTTGATGGATTGAAGTGTTTTGAATTACCCAGTTCCTCGAGAGTTTTTTTCTCCTTCCTTGACAGCTGCCCAGGCACATATACGTCAGCAATTACTATCAGATCTCCTCTGCCGAATCCTTTCAGTTTCCTGATGCCCTTCTTCCTGACAATCAGCTTCTCACCAGGCTGAACACCTGCGGGAATGCTGATCTTTCTTGCTTTGTCTTCAATGGCTGGTATCGTTATTTCCGTTCCCAGCGCAGCGTCCGGAAACGAAATCCGCGTTCTGTAAACAAGATTATCACCTTCTCTGATGAATTCGGCATAGTCGATTTTCCTTATCCTCAGGATCAGATCTCCGGGAGGACCATCATTCTCGGGAAAATGTCCCTGTCCTCGAAGCCGGATGAAATGCCCTGTCGATATCCCGGCAGGAAGATTTACAGCTATTTTTCTTTCTCTGGATTCAAGCCCGGATCCCCCGCAGGCGGAACAGACCTTCTTCGGGATTCTTCCACGCCCGTTACAGGATTGACAAATAGCCACCGACTGCATAGCTCCAAGAAGAGTTCTTCTGACAGTTCTTACTTTCCCCTGTCCTCCGCAATGTCTGCAGGTTTCCATGCCTTCCGATGGATCAGCACCTGTTCCATCACATATTCTGCAATGCTCCATGCGTCTTATTCTGATTTCCCGGTCGGTTCCATTCACGACGTCTTTCAAATCAAGATCAACATCGAAAGTGATATCTGCTCCTGGAGAGGAACCTCTGGATCTGCTGAAACCGAAAATATCCTGAAATGCTCTCAGAGCATCATCCATACCGAATCCGCTGAAGAAATCCGACATGTTCGGCGTGCCGTCCCAGGATCCCGTTCTGTCATAGATCTGTCTTTTCCCCGGGTCGCTGAGAATTTCGTAAGCCTTTGTTATTTCTTTGAATTTATCCTCTGCCCCCAGATCTCCGGGATTTCTATCAGGATGATACTTCAGAGCCAGTTTTCTGTAGGCACTTTTTATGGCATCCTGATCGGCGTTTCCTGAAACACCAAGTATTTCATAGGGATTGCTATTCATTTTCTTTACATCCGTGATATTTTCTATTTATCAAATTCAAAAAATTACTGTTCAGATCTGAGCACTGATCTTATCAGGATCAAGATGATACATGGATCCTTGGATCGCTGTACAAACGGGGATATACGTAAGAATATTCACGCAGTGAAAAATTCCTGAATTGGTACTATTGACCCTGTATATCAGTCAACCCGTCTTCGGGTTTGTTCTCAACTGATTCTAAATCGTCCGGAGCGTCTTTATCCTCAAGAGATTCAACCATTTTTAGCATATTCTTAATTACATTAAAAGTTGAGTTCAGGTTCTTCATCGCCTGCTTAATTCCGGTTACGTTCGTACCGTCCCGTTCAGTCCGAAGTTTTTCCAGGGAAATTTCAAGTTCCTCGTATAGAGATACATCAACAGTATCATCTCTGGTTCTGAGTATCCGGTTTGAGTCGTATATGAGCTGATCGGCAAAGTTTCTTTCTTCAATGAGTTTCATCCTTCCGCGATCAGCTTCCTGATTGTGTTTTGCTTCGTGCATCAGTCTTCGAATATCCTCATCGGAAAGCCCGCCGCTGGGATTTACCTTTATCTCCTGTTGTTTGCCTGTTACAGCGTCTTTCGCGTTAACGAAGAGTATTCCGTTCGCATCGATTGAAAAGGATACTTCTATTCTGGGAACCCCCCTGGGCGCCGCGTTGATACCAACCAGCTCGAATCTTGACAGACTTCTGTTATCTTCAGCAAGATCTCTCTCACCCTGAAGAACATGAATCCCGACAATCTGCTGGTTGTCAACAGCAGTCGTAAACATCTTGCTTCTCTTTATAGGCAGCGGACTGTTCTTGGTTATAATCGGAGCCATCACTCCTCCAAGAGTCTCCACGCCGAGAGTCAGAGATGTTACATCGAGAAGGACAAGATCCTTCCTTTGACCAGTTACGACAGAAGCAGCTATGGCTGCGCCCATTGCAACAACTTCATCAGGATTCACACTGTGAACCGGTTCCTGCTCAAACGATTCCCGTACAATCTGTCTGACGAGAGGTATTCTGGTTGAACCTCCGACCAGAACAACAACTTCAAGGTCATCAGGAAAAATACCGGCATCCTTTAAAACCTGTTTGCATAAAGGTCTGGTGGTTTCTACAAGATCTTTGATAAGACTCTCTAACAGGCCTCTGGTTATCGACATCTCCAGATGAACCGGACCGGATTCACTCGAAGCTATGAAAGGCAGGTTCAGTGATGTTTCAAGTGCGGCTGACAGCTCGCATTTTGCCCGCTCTGCGGCTTCACGAACCCTCTGAGGAGCAACCGGATCGTTACGGAGATCAATACCTTTCTCTCGTTTGAATTCGTTCATGATCCATTCAACAAGTCGAGCATCGAAATCATCACCGCCAAGCTGAGTATTACCTGTGGTTGCCTTCACTTCAAATATGCCGTTAACGACCTGAAGAATACTGATATCAAAAGTTCCTCCGCCAAAATCGAAGACAGCTATTTTCTTGCGTTCTACAGCGTCAGTGAACGCGAGAGCAGCGGCGGTGGGCTCGTTCAATACCCGCTTCACATTCATTCCGGCAATGGTGCAGGCAGCTTTTGTTGCCTTTCTCTGAATTTCATTGAAATGAGCGGGGACTGTGACAACGACATCCGTTACTTCTTCTCCAAGATATTCCTCAGCACGATATTTCATTTTCTGAAGAATCATGGATGAAATTTCCTGGGGAGTGTACGTTTTACCGTCACTGATTTTGATAACCGCATCACCTTTTTCATTAGCTATAATATCGTAGGATACATTGAAGGTTTCAGTAGACAGTTCGTCATACTTCCTTCCTATAAGCCTTTTGACACTTGTTATCGTATCCTTTGGATTAGTTATTGTCTGCCTTTTGGCAACAATTCCAACAAGCCTGTCTCCCGCTGGTGTAAATGCAACAACTGAAGGCATAACTCGGGGTCCCTCACCGGTTTGTATAACAACCGCGTTTCCAGCCTCGTATATTGCCATACAGGAATTTGTCGTTCCCAGGTCAATACCAATTGTGCTTCCCAAAAGAGCCTCCTTACACAGAACTCCCGCAAACGCTGATTTTCTGATAACACCTGATCAAAATACGTATCCGGTAATATTCGTCATAACACCTGATCAGACAAGTTGCCTGCATAATCCGCAAAATCGACAAGGTTAGTGTACCCCACTCACAGAAACATGTCAACTCCAGCCAGCATATTCTTCACGGTCTTTCCGCATACTGGTGAGACGATACCTTTCTCGCAGATAATTGCGGTTATCAGGTCTGCCGGAGTAACATCAAATGCAGGATTCCAGTATCCCACTCCCTCCGGAAGCAGCTGCCGTTCTCCAAACGATGAAAGCTCAGCCCTGCTTCTTTGTTCAATGATGATTTCCGCGCCTGTATCTGTTGAAGGATCAAATGTCGAAAGAGGAGCAGCTATATAGAAGGGAACATCATGTTTTGAAGCTGCAAGGGCCAGCTGATATGTGCCGATCTTATTCGCGATGTCTCCATTCGCGGCAATCCTGTCACTCCCGACTATCACCGCATCGATCCTGCCGTCCCGGATAAGCGGAGCAGCAGCGGAATCCGGAAGAACATCTACGGGAATCCCGGTACGAATCAGTTCCCATGATGTCAATCTGGCACCCTGCAGAAGAGGTCGTGTCTCGTCAGCGTAGACCTTCCTGATCAGACCGCGATCCCACGCCTCATAAATAACTGCAAGGGCAGTTCCCAGTCCGGCTGTTGCCAGTCCTCCCGCGTTACAATGGGTTAATACTGTTGAATCCGGTTCCAGAAGTCCTGCTCCAAGGCACCCTATACTCCGGCTGGCATCCAGATCTGCACTGAGAAGATTGTCAGCCGATCCCAGAAGAGCCTCGATCGCTTCTTCTCTGGTTCCTGTCTTGCGGAAGACTTCCTGTTGTATCTCTATGCAATGGAAAAGATTCACAGCGGTCGGTCTGGTTCCCGCCAGTTCATCAAGCTTCGCCAGGAATCCCTCTCTGAAGCCGGTGCCGGAATCCGTTGTCAGCGCCGCAAGCACCGCTCCGTAAGCAGCAGCTATTCCGATCGCAGGCGCTCCTCTGACCGCAAGAGTCCTGATAGCGGAAGCAAGAGAATCTACATCTCTGCAATCAATATACACTTCATTTTCGGGCAGTTCACGCTGATCAAGTAACCGCAGCGAATCTCCTGTCCACTTGAGCGTAGGTATTTGATCCATGTCAGTTTTTCCCGGAAAGTATCCTCAGGCAGATCGACAGTATTTCCTCCGGTTCAATCATCCTGCCCTCCCCGGTTGTGCCGCACGCAAGATGCCCCGATGCGGGACCGGCGAAGGTAATGCCGCGATTCCTCAATTTCGATACATTCTCAGCTGTAGCGGCGTTTTTCCACATTCTGCCGTTCATTGAGGGTGCCATTACGACCGGCGCCTCATTCGCCAGGAAAACTGAGGAGAGAAGATCATCAGCAATACCGTTTGCGGTTTTCGCGATGTAATCGGCCGTAGCAGGTGCCACAATAAGAAGTGAGCAACCATCGGTAAGAGATATGTGCGGTACAGGATTACCCGGCTGATCGGTAAAAAGAGAGCTGAATACAGGTCTTCCGGTAACACATGAAAGCTGTGAATCTGAAACAAATCTCAGTGCGTTCATTGAAAGAATTCCGTCAACTTCATAACCCTCCTTCCGCAGCAGAGAGGCCAGAACAACTCCTTTGAAAGCAGCCGCGCTCGCTGTGATTCCGAGAAGTATTCTTTCATTCATTTTCTGCCCTTTCACCTATGCGATCAATCCCCACAAGAGTAAGCTCAGGATTTATCCTGAAATTGTTACTGCATTTCCCTGCAATTCCAGGTGCCCATCCTCCGGTTGCCCATAATTCCGGAGCACCTTCAATCGTACACTTCAGTTTATCAACAATGTAATCCGCAGCACCAACAGCTCCAAGAAGAACCCCCGAACAGACAGCCTCGGATGTGCTTTGACCAAGCGGTGAATCAGGAAACTCAAGATCGACGGGATTAAGCTTCTCAGCTTTCTTGAAAAGCTCTCCCGCAGCGGTACCAACTCCCGGAGCGATTGCTCCGCCAAGGTAGGTACCTTCTCCGTTTATTACATCGAAAGTCGTAGCAGTACCGAAATCCACAATTATCGCGGGTGGCGACCCGAGCGCCATAGCTCCAGCTGCATTGGCAAGTCTGTCAGCGCCGATTTCATGGGGAAATCTGTAATCGATCATTATTCCGGATGAATCCTGAGTTACTTCAAGAGATTCAACACCAAGATACCGTTTCGATAGAATGCGGACGGAATGCCTTACCTGCGGAACCACACAGGCAAAAGCCACGCAGTCAGGCAGATCGCATTCATCTGCTCTGAGAAGTGATCTCAGTATGACCCAGAGGTCATCTGCTGTCCAGTGCATGGTTGTAATTCTCCACTGGACATCAAGAGTTCGATCTACAAACACACCGATCGATGTTCGCGTATTTCCTATATCAAGTACCAGCCTTCTCATTTGCTCTTCCAATCAAATCCTATATCCGAAGACTCCACTGAATGCGTCAGGGTTCCGGAAGATATTCCATTAACTCCTGTTTCAGCAATCTCTCGAATATTCTTCAATGTTATTCCTCCGGATGCCTCAAGATAGCAGCCGCTTCCGGATGCAATTCTGACTGCTTCCCTCAGCGTCCGGGATGTCATGTTGTCAAGAAGAATTCTTTCCGGTCTTTCGAGAAGCACACACTTGAGCTGATTCAGTGATTCAACTTCAACCTCGACCGGCAGGCCTTTTTCCCGCAGTTTCATAATTATTGTATGAAGGTTTTCCACGCCGCCTGCAACAGCAATATGGTTATCCTTGATCATTGCCAGTTCTGACAGGTTAAATCGATGGTTGACTCCTCCCCCAACTCTTACAGCGTATTTCTCGAGTGCTCTGAGACAGGGGGTGGTTTTCCTTGTGTCAAGGATCTCTACACCGGTTCCACGTACAGCAGAAACATACTTCGACGTAAGAGTAGCAATCCCTGAGAGATGGGAGAGCAGGTTAAGGGCAACTCTCTCTCCTCTCAGAATAACCCCCGCAGAACCTCTCAGGTATCCCAGAGATTCCCCGGAGGAGGCAGATGATCCATCCTTGAGATGCTGCGCGTACTCAATCGGGCGGCATTGAAACATCAAAGCAATCGAGTCGAAAACCTGATTAACCAGAAACCAGCCAGCTACCGTTAATTGTACCCGTGCTACAATCATACAGGTCTGCAGGTCATTTCTTTCAAGTTCCAGAGCATCGGTTGTAATATCATTCTGCACAGCATCTTCCAGAAGCGCATTCCGCACAATGAATTCACCGACTGAAACGTGATCTGACCAGTCCACTGAATTGGTCATTTCTCCTCCAGGATATCGGACTGTCCATACATAAGCTCACCGCCCTGAATAGTGGCCGTAATTTCTATTTTATCCCATGCGGTTCTGAACGGGTTACCGGACAGTACGGTCATATCAGCTTTTCTACCCTCGCCAAGGCGCAGGGAAAGATCATCAAAACCACATATTGATGCTGCTCCAAGGGTATAAGCATTAAGAGCTGTATCAATGTCAAGTCTGAATTCATCAGAAGGATGATCCGTTGCTCCCTGAAGACCTCTGAGAGGTCCGAACGGCATCCCGTCACTGCCGAAACCAAGAGAGAACCCCGATCGCTCTATAAGTCCGAACGGGTTCAGTTTCAAAGCTCGTTCTCTCCCGAGTTTCTTCTCGTACAGTCCGCCATGCTGCTGCCACCTTTTCACAAAATTAGGCTGCATGATGAATAAGTGCACAGAGGGATCCCAGTTTCCGGGCCAGGCGGGAAGGAGTTCCTCCGCGTGCTCCACTCTTATCTCTGAAATCCCATTCGATCCGGCTTTCTCTAAATAGAGCCTCCCGGCTCTGTCAAGCTGCATAAGCGCTCTCGCACCGATAGC
>DAOWNO010000270.1 GCA_030642525.1 Candidatus Aegiribacteria sp. | reverse complement strand
CAGCTGCTACAACGCTTCCAACAATAGAAGCGATCGTCCCTGTGTACCGTCCGGTTCCGCAACCCAGATCCAGAACATGCTCATTCTCCTGAAACTTTTCCGAAAGCCAGTTATCTATGCAATCTTCAGTGTCTTCGCCTGTAATGAATCTCTGATCCTGATCGAATGTGCGCGCCCGATCTTCCCAGTATTGAAAGCCACCCTGATTTTTCCTCTTGAACTGCTTTACTTTCATTATGCTCCCATCTTCCAGCTTCTGGCTTTCTGCTGCTCTCTCCAGAGTCCTGCGTAAACCCCGTTCAGTTTTACCAGCTCATCATGAGTGCCTCTTTCGGCAATTTTTCCACCATCAAGAACGAGTATCTGGTCAGCATGAAGAATTGTGTGGAATCTGTGAGCTATCACAATAAGTGTTTTGCCCGCCACAAGGTTATCAAAGGCTTCCTGTATTTCTGCTTCATTCTCGGGATCAAGAGAAGCTGTGGCTTCGTCCAGAAGAACAATAGGCGCATCTTTAAGGATGGCCCTTGCTATTGAGATTCTCTGCTTCTCACCTCCGGAAAGGGAGCTTCCTCCTTCGGCGACAATCGTATCGTAGCCTATTGGAAGGTGTTCTATGAATTCATCGCATCGCGCCATTCTGGCCGCAGCCCTGATCTCCTCTATGGTGGCATCCTTTTTCCCGACCCTGATGTTAGCTGCAATGGTATCGTTAAACAGGTAAACATCCTGAAAAACCATTGATATGTTCTCCAGTACATCTTCCTGACTGCGCGATGTGATTGGAATACCACCTATTGAGATCGAGCCGGAATCCACGTCCCAGAATCTGGCTATCAGATTCACCATTGTGGTTTTTCCTGAACCGGAGTGTCCCACGAGGGCAGTGAGTTTACCCTCCGGTATGAGACAGTCTACATTCTGAAGAACCCGATTGCTGCCGTAACTGAAAGAAACGCTGTCAAATTTTATGCTCCCGCCTTCACCGGAACCTTTTTCTCCGCCCGATGGAAGCTCAGGCGTAGAAAACACTTCCCTGATTCGCTCTGTTGACAGAGAGGCATATCTCAGAACGACAAGCATTATCCACAGCTGCTTCACCGGTGCAAGAAAATAATAGCTGAGGATGGCGTAAGAGAAGAAATCAGGAACGGTAAGGAATCCTCTTCCGCAGTATGTTGCTCCCAGTAGAAGAACTCCGAGATAGCTGAAATCCAGAATGAACAGAGCTATCTGAACCGGAATTCCCGCAAATACCTCCTGCTGAAAACTGAGCTTCTTCAACTTCAGCATGGCCCTGTCCAGTGTCTGGAACCTGCTGCCGGTCATGTTATACGCCTTTAGCAGTTTAACTGTTCCTGCATACTCCAGTATTCTGGATGATGTCTCGGTAATAGACGAAATGTGCTTTCTACCCAGCCTTTCGACAATCTTTCTGGCCACTATGGTAAAAACCAGAGCCAGCAGGACACCGCCAAAAAGAACCAGAGACATCTTAAGATTGATGAAAACAAGAAAAGTTCCCAGCATGAAAGGAACAACAGCGGCAGCAACTATATCGGGCATATTATGCGAAAGAACCTGTTCCGCTTTGCTTACGTCATGCAGAATCCGAGCGGTCACATCACCGGGATCATGGGACTTGAAGAATCCCAGAGAAAGCCTTCTGAGTTTATCTCCAAGCTTCAGTCTTATGGCAGTTGAAATTTTGTAGGACTGGACGAAACTGTTTGTCTGACTCCAGAGAGACAGTACAAAATAGAGTGCAAAGATAGCTGTGTACCATAACACATACCGGTTCAGCGCTGGAATATCAGGGGCTTCATCGCTCAGTGCAGGTACCGCAAGTTGAATGATTATCATATAGATCAACCCCATGAACATTCCGCGGGGAATATTGGAAAGCACACTTCCACCGATCAGGCTTGCAACAGCCTTCGGGTTTTCTCTGATCAAGCTCCATCTCCTTTTCATATCGCCTTCTCCAATCCTTCTGACTGGAAATCAGTAAAAGTCCATTTTCCGGCCCTGGTATGAGCCTGCCACATTTTACGATAGAGGCCTTCGATATCATTTACCAGATCCTCGTGATTTCCCTGCTGTACTATCCTTCCCCTATCCATCACATAGATCATATGGGCCTTCACAACCGTTGACAGACGATGCGCTATTCCAATCACTGTCTTCCCCCGTGTCACGTTACTGAAAGCTTTCTGGATTCGAGTCTCGTTTTCCGCATCGGCATATGCTGTTGCTTCATCGAGAAGAATTATCGGAGGATTTTTCAGAATCACCCGGGCTATGGAGATTCTCTGTTTCTCTCCGCCTGAAAGATGAACCTCACCGCCCTCTCCTATCAGAGTGTCATATCCCCGGGGAAGATTTGTCACAAAGTCATGAATTGCTGCCGCTTTTGCTGCTGCGATAATCTCAGCTTCAGTAACTTCCGTGTTCCCCATCCGGATGTTGTCTCTTACTGTTGCCGTTAACATCTGCACATCCTGGAATACTGTCCCCACTATTCTGTTAACCTGCTCCGAACCAAGATTCCTGATATCATTTTCACCAATGGTGATTTGGCCATCCGTGGCATCCCATATCCGTGCAATCAATTGAACCAGAGTTGTTTTTCCTGCTCCGCTGGGGCCTACAAGAGCAATGAACTGCCCCTCCGGCACTGTAAGACTGATATTGTCAAGCACTTTTGATGAATCATCGGAATATTGGAAACCAATCTGATGCAGATTCAGCTCATACCCCAGGGGAGTTGAGGGGAAAGCCGGTTCCGACATGGATTCTGAATCAAGAATAGCCCTTATCCGGCTTGCTCCCTCTTTTATCATCATACTGTACGACAGCATGGTCACGAATTTGACAGCTCCGGATAAACAACCGGTTCCAAGAAGCAGGAACAGGATAACCGTTGGAACATCCGTCATACTGTTCCTCAGCATTATCAGAGCAACGGGCAGAATAAATACACCTCCGCCAAGCACAATTGATGTGAATCCCGCCCAGAAAGGTGCAGTGCCTTTTGACCACTTTTCAACCAGTTCACCATATCTTGTAATTGATGCCTTCAGTTTCGAGAATGAGGATACGGTAAGGTTAAAAACCTTCACCACGGGCATTCCCTGGACATATTCAACAGTTAGGGAATGCATATCTTCAAGAGAATCGTGATACAGCTTCAGCATCTCCTGTCTGCTGCTGCCGGCCCTTCCAACAGCTCGTCCTGAACCTGAATACATCAGCTTCATGAGTATGAGACCGATTACCAGGGGAACTGTTGCTGCAAGAGCCAGGCGCCAATCCACAAAATAGAGGTAACCGAGAGTGACTACCGGAACCACCAGACCGGAAACGAAATCGGGTACATGATGAGCAACAAAATTCTCAATCATTTCCACATCTTCCTGTATGATCTTTCTTATATTTCCCGTAGTGCGTTTGCTCCAGTAGCCCATGGGAAGCGTTCCCAGATGGTGAGCCAGCCTTGCCCTGATTTTGTACAGCAGATCAAAAGCGGCGATGTGACTGAAAATAAAGGCTGATATGGTGAGAATGTATCTTAACGCAACTGCAGCAAAACCCCAGATGATAAGTCGGATCACAGGACCCGGTGGAGCCCCGGTCCCATTTTTAAGGT
>DAOWNO010000251.1 GCA_030642525.1 Candidatus Aegiribacteria sp. | reverse complement strand
TGATTTCGATTCTGCAGGAACTGTACGATAAGGAAAGATCAGGTGACAAGCTGAAGAACTACGTAAACATTCTGTTCGATCTTGGACAGATAATGGCAGGAGGGCGCCCGGGTGATCCGGTCACTTTCGGCAAGCGCATCACCGACCTCATTTCAGGGACGTAGTCTGTTTAGTCAACTTGGCCGGTGATTCAGTTGCCTCAGGTAAGAAAATCACCGGCTTTCTTCCAAGGGATACATAAACTTAGCTGATTTACATCTGTTCGCTTTCGACCTTTTCTTCAGAAATTTCCATCAGCCAGATCTTCGAGTAGTAATCAGGGTTAATAGAATAAGCCATAATGCCATATTCATCGATGACGAAATTCCAGAACTGAGCATCATCTCCGATACCTTTGACCTCGGCCGCGAAAAGTGAGTTCCCCTGTGCATCGTAAACATCGAACACAGGTACAAGTTCGGTTCCTCTTCTGACCCATATTCTGCCATGACCATCGCAACCGATATCACTTATCGTCCATCTGTACGGTTCCGGATTGTATTCTATCACAACACCCTGAGCACCGAGGTTGCGAAGCCAGGATTCCATCCAGGCCTTTTCCTCCTGGATTTCCTCAGGTGATTTTTCTACATGCGGAACATCCTTTTCGATCTGCAGTATCTGATTTCCGTCTCTGTCGAAAACATTTACGATATAATCCTCGGTGGAGTATTGAGAGAGGTATACATTGCCTGATCTGTCAGCGAAGAATTCATGACTGAAAAGGGTCTCATTGAGAAGTCCGGTCAGGTCGGTTGGGTCTAACTGAAATTCGGTTTCGTAGTAATACACAGATGGTTCATTGTCCTCTTCATACCTTCCGATCAGGAATTCCGAAATCAGTTCGCCATCGACAAGGTCAACAGTGAGTTTCAGAGCGATATAAGCGTTGGAATCGGCCCCCGTCATATTCATCGGCGGATTGTTGGTAAACTCGGCTGAAAGACCTTCCCATTCCCCGTCAGGCAGAAAATTGTGTATACCCCCCTGCATGGGTGCGCAGATCGAAACCCTTCCGTCACCGAGAACCGCCATGCCAAACGCGGCGGTAATCTCACCGGGACCGCTTCCCTTACGAGAGATTCTTCTGATAAATTCCCCTCTGGGAGAATAGACTTTTACGCAGCAGGCCCCTCTGTCCAGAACGTAGATATTGCCGTCAGGACCATGCGCCAGAGCATCTATCGAGGCGAAGACGTAGTTGCTGTCTCCAATCTCAACACCAATGGAATCAATTATGTTTATGGAGATTCGCTCTTCAGTCTGTTCCGTCTCTACAAAAGCTGGTGATGGTTTTCCTCCGCATCCGATAACGATCGCGACTGCAAATGCCAGCGCTATGCTCAGTATTTTCATCAGTACCGCCTGCTCCTTTCCGAATAATTTCATCCTGATACCATCAGCTTTCCGATAAGATAATTCTCTGGCATCATTTTACATTTAAGAATTTTAATCTTCTGATCTGATATGAATATACTGTTTTTGCTGTTATTCACGCTAACCTGAGAGGATAATAGAATGAGTGATAAGTATTTAGGGGATAGGCAAGAGATCAGCTATCTTTCTTTTCGACTTTTTGAGTACCGGAAAGTTCGATGTGAACTGCATATTCCATCTGAGCGATTACTTCAGCAATCGCTTTTTTACTGTCATTATCACCCACACTGAATGTCATGCCTCTGAGAGCATCATTCACTTGCCTGAGCCTTTGTGTTACGACTCGGGCCAGAGTGAAGAGAAATAAAAGAGCGGTATCAGGGTTTTTGACAAGGAGATTGTCGAATTCCGTTTTTCCCATTTTCAGAAGAGAACCATCGCTGATCGCTTTAACCGACGCGGATCTTGGAGTTTTGTCAAGGAAGGACATCTCGCCGAATATCGCTCCTTTGGTGAGAATGGCATGCACGAAGTCCTCACCGTAAGAATCATCATAAACCTTGAAAGAACCATCTGTTACAATGTACAACTCTTCAGATGTATCGTTTTTTCTGATAAGTTCTTCTCCAGCCAGGACCCGGACATCTGTGCACGATTGTGCAACTTTATGTATATCTGTTTCATCCAGCAGGTTTATTCCTGATTTCATATTTATCCTTACTGATTCACAATACTATGTAATTATAGATTTTGTTCTTATACGGGAATATCTGGAATACTACGGTTTTGAGCAAGGACGGAATATATTCCAATCGTGGTACTATCCCTGGAGGTTAAATGGATTCAATTCGAAAAACAGTAGTTGTTGTGGATGATGAACATGACATCCTTGATCTTGTTTCTCTTCATCTTGAGCGTGCCGGATTCAACGCGAAATGTTTCAGCAACGCATCAGATTTTCTTGACTCACTCAGCGAAACACTGCCTGACATGGTGATTCTCGATCTGATGCTTCCGGATATGCACGGAACGGAAGTCTGCAGAAGACTCAGATCATCGGACAGAACATCAGCGCTTCCAATCATCATGCTGACGGCTATGGTGGATGAATCGGACAGAGTAACCGGTCTTGAGATGGGTGCGGACGATTATGTCACCAAACCCTTCTCACCGAGAGAACTCACCGCGCGTGTGAGGGCTGTTCTGCGAAGAACCTCGTCTTCTAAAAAGGATAAAACGGTTATCGACATTGGCGGCAGGGTCATTATTGAACCTGAGAAATTCAGAATCAAGGTGGATGGGAAACAGGTGGATCTTACTTCAACCGAATTCAGGATAATTAAAATTCTTGCTGAAGCTGAAGGGAGGATTTTCTCCAGAGGACAGCTTCTGGAGTCCCTGTGGCATGGAGAGAAGTTTGTCTTTGAGCGAACTATTGATGTTCATATCAGACATATCCGCCAGAAACTTGGTGACGCAGGCAGCATTATCCGAAGCGTTCACGGAATCGGATACAAATTGGAGGAATCCGAGTGAGATCTATCTTTACCAAGTCCTTCAGGGGGTTTCTCGTTGTAATAATTCTCCTTGCCGTACTCGCCCCGCTGCTGGTGTTCGGAACGATCAAATCGAGATTCACTTCAGCAGCGTTCACGGATCTCAGCAGGACCGCTGAAGCACTCGAGATCACTGTCGCTCATCTTATCGAGAACGATTCCGCCACTCTTGATTCTCTCACAGACATTATCGGACCCAGGCTTGGTATCAGGATAACAATCATCGCAAGAGATGGAACCGTACTGGCTGATTCGGAAGAGCAGCCTGACAGCATGGAGAATCACAGAACCAGACCGGAGGTTATCTGCGCCTTCAACGGTAAGGTTGGCAACACGACCAGGTACAGTGAGACACTTGGGCGGGAAATGCTCTACGCCGCGGTTCCGGTGTTAGTGAATGATTCGATTCCGGCAGTTATCAGGACGAGTCTTTTCTTCTCGGATCTCAGATCGACTCTCGGTCAGGTTGGTGTTGATATTGCCGTTGTGACTACCGCTGTTCTTCTCGCAGGTCTCGTTGCGGCATGGTTTTTCTCAAGAAGCATTTCCATTCCGATACGGAGCATTGCCGGGGTGACCAGGAAGGTGGAGGAAGGGGATTTCTCCGCGCGAGCCGCTCCCTGCTCGATAAGGGAACTGGATCAGCTCTCGACCGATATCAACGGGATGATTGCGAAAACCATGCAGCTGATAAATGAGCTTTCAGAACAGAATGCCGCGCAGGAAGCGATACTCGGTTCGATAGTTGAGGGGCTTGTTGTCATTGACCATTCGCGTGAAGTGGTTACTGCTAACCGGAGCTTCATAGAGATGGCCTGCGATGAGAATCCAGCTCACTCAAATGACTATCTGGATTACATCACCGTTCCGGAGTTCAGGGATTTCATC
>DAOWNO010000304.1 GCA_030642525.1 Candidatus Aegiribacteria sp. | reverse complement strand
TTCCTCAAGATATTCAGGCGCAGGCATCATGATCTGATCAAACGCGCAGGCGGCAGAAGACTGCTTGAGGTCGGATGCGCATACGGATTTCTTCTTGACTTTCTCCGCTCGAAGGATTGGGAAGTTACCGGCATTGAAATAAGTCCTCTTTCCTCGGCATATGCGAGAGATCAATTACAGTTAAACGTGCATACCGGAAGTGTGGAATCGGTCAGTCTGCCTGAAATGTCTTTTGATGTAATACTCCTTCTTGATGTACTCGAGCATCTTCACCGCCCGTTCGATACTCTCCGGCACATTCGCACCCTTCTTGCTCCCGGCGGAATTCTTGTTGTCCAGTGTCCATGGGAACTCTTTCACTGGGAAAAAATTGCTGAAGCCCTTTTGAAACGAAAGAAGCCGGGTTCGATAGAACCGGACGCGGTTCCGGCACATCTTTATTTCTTCCAGCCTTCATCGCTGGAAGGTATTCTGCGAAAAGCGGGATTCAGAATCATCGGAAGACAATCAGGCAATTACGGGGCGATAAGAAGACTGGTTGATCCGCCGTGTATTGGAAAAGGAAACATTTTTGAAAGGTTCTTCCGCTTTGTTTACTTTTTCATGGGGCTTCAGCGTCTTCTGTACCTTATAGCAAGATTAACAGGTTTCGGGAACGGAATCATCAGATATGCTGTCCCATCTTCGGATAACGCAGACCAATGAAAGCAATTGTACTCTGCGCGGGAAAGGGAACCAGACTCAGACCTCTGACGGATGCAATTCCAAAACCTCTTATAACAATCACCGGATTTGTTCTGCTGCATGATATTCTGCTTCATCTGGCGAAGCTGGGAGTTACTGAGGCAGTTGTTAACGGGGCCTGGAAGGCGGAAATGATAAGAGACTTTCTGGAAGGCTCTGATCTTCCTCTTAAAACTGTCTTCCAGTTTGAGGAGCATCCGCTTGGCACTGCGGGAGCCGTTCGGAGGGCCCTTCCCCTTCTGGGAGACGAATTTCTTGTAGTATATGGTGACAATCTTACAAGACAGTCCGTGGAGCCTCTTTACAAGGTTCATTCCAGATTGAATTCTGAAATCACAATCGCGCTTTCTCCGACTGGAGATCCTTCAAGCAAGGGGATTGTCATTACCGGGCCTGATGGCAGAATTCCCCGTTTCCGTGAAAAACCGCCCCCGGAACTTGCTGAATCGAATATGGCTAATTCCGGAATATACATCTGCAGGAGTTCAGCTGTATCGCATATTGAGGATGGCAGCTCCAGTGATTTCGGGCTGGATGTATTTCCCAGATTGCTGGGAGAGGGAAGAGTGCTTGCTGCTGATACTCCAGGCGGTTATACAAGGGATATCGGTTCTCTGGAAAACTACCTGATCGCCTGCCATGAAGTTCTTTCAGGTCAGGTGAATCTGAATGTAATACCTTCCGGCATGAACGATGGTATTCTAATCCAGAACAGCCAGTCATATGAGGAGATAGAGATTACCGGTACACTATGGGTGCAGGATGGAGCAACTATTGAAAGTGGGTGCATCCTTGAAAATTGTGTTGTTCTTTCCGGAGCGAAAATTCGTCACAACAGCGCTTTAAAAAACACTCTGGTTCTGCCTGACTCCGATGTCGATGAAGGAACCAGAGCAACCGACAAATACCTGTCAATATTCTGATTGGAGACGGCATGCTGAAAGATATTGGAGCCTACCTTGATCAGGTGAGCGCACTTGCCCTTAAAATACCCGCAGAGAATATCGAAAGGATCATTAAAATTCTGCTCAAAACATATTACGCTGAAGGAAGAGTTTTTGTTTTCGGAAATGGCGGCGGAGCATCTACATCCAGCCATTTCACCTGCGATCTCTCTAAGGGAACCGCCACGCCTGACAGACCAAGACTCAAGGCAATCTGCCTTTCCGACAACATACCGCTGATGACCGCATGGGCAAACGATACGGATTACACTAATACATTTGGAGAACAGCTGAAAAATCTGGTTGAAAAGGGTGATGCAGTCATCGGATTGTCTGGAAGCGGTATGAGTCCGAACGTGATAAACGCTTTCCGCATCGCGAATCAGTATGGGGCAGTTTCAATTCTGCTGTCAGGTTTTAAAGGCGGAGAAGCTGTCAAAGTTGCTTCAGAATCAATCATAGTACCAAGCGAAGATATGCAGCAGATCGAAGATGTTCATCTCATGCTTTGTCACATAATCTTCAGGATCGTTCGAAAAAAAATAAGAGAAGGGTGAAATCAGGAATATGTCTGATTTCTGAAAACTTCTTCACCGTCAGCAAGGAAGTAATTCAGAGCGTTGCTGAAAATCCCCGGATCAGTTTTACTCTCCTTCGGAAATCTGCTCTCCCAGAGTTCCCACGATTTGCGGATCTCCCGCTCCATTACCTCCGGAAGCTTTCCCTCATCTCTTGCTTTCTCAATAATCTCGCGATTGTAGATAAGCATATCACTGGCCAGAACCCGCGCGAATCTCATAGCGTGTTTAAGATTTTCATCCATCTCAACCGGTATCGGAGGAATGTCAGGCATCTCCGGTTCGGGAGGATGAATCATGAATATTTCAGAGCATTTCCTGCAACGAAACCGCTTGGGGGAGTCACCAATTTTCTCGGCTGGAATGTTGTATTTGCAATTACAACCCGGACAATTCACAATCATGTATTCAACCTCCTGTGCAGAAATTCCTTTAACCTGTGTAAGCCTCTCCGAATATCATCCGCAGAAGCCGCAAAGGATATTCGAATATACCCTTCAGCGCCAAATGCCGATCCTGGTATTACAGCTACTCCCTCCTTCTCCAGAAGTTCGCTACAGAATCTGTTCGTGTCAACCCTTTGAGGATCATTGATCAATCGCGGAAAAACGTAAAACGCGCCATCCGGCTTTTTAAATTCCAGACCATCGACCTCTGTGAGAAGCTCACAGATCAGATCCCTTCTCATGTGGAAGGATCTGTGCATTTCCTCTTTTTCCCTTTCTGCCTTTCCCTCTACTGCAGCGAGGGCTGCCCACTGGGATATGGAACAGGGATTGGAAGTTGAGTGAGCCTGAAGAATACCTGCAAGTCTGGTCCATTCGCTGCATGCCAGAGAGTATCCGATTCGAAAGC
>DAOWNO010000111.1 GCA_030642525.1 Candidatus Aegiribacteria sp. | reverse complement strand
TCGGCGCCCATCCTCAGCGCAGTTCTGGCGCAGTCCATAGCAACGTTTCCGCCACCGACAGTGATTACTTTCTTCCCTGTTACTATAGGTGTATCGGTTTCCGGAAAACTGTAGGCTTTCATCAGGTTGGCCCTTGTCAGATACTCATTTGCGGATAGAACACCCAGAAGATTTTCTCCATCGACTCTCATGAATCGTGGAAGCCCTGCCCCGGTTCCGATAAATACAGCGTCAAAATCCTCGATAAGCTGACTTACCGGAGCTGTCTTGCCGACAACAAAATTATATCGGAAATTGACACCGAGTTTTTCCAGATAATCAATTTCCCCCTGGACAATTGCTTTGGGGAGCCTGAATTCGGGAATTCCGTAAACCAGTACACCTCCAGCCTTGTGAAGAGCTTCAAACACGGTCACGGAATGTCCGAACCTGATCAGGTCGCCGGCAACCGTCAGACCCGCAGGCCCTGCTCCGATGACGGCAACCTTCCTCCCTGAAGGTTTGACTTCGGGCGGAAGATCATACTCTCCCTGTTCCCGTTCCCAGTCCGCTATGAACCGCTCGAGTTTTCCGATCATCACGGCTTTGCAGGGATCTTTATGTGCCTTTCCTATTGTGCATACCAGCTGACACTGTTCCTCCTGAGGACATACCCTGCCGCAGATGGCGGGGAGGAGATTCTTCTCCTTCATCTTATTTATCGCTCCGCGAAAATCTCCGTCCTCTATCAATTTGATAAAGCCGGGAATGTCAATTCCGACAGGACATCCTTCCACACAGAACGGAGTTTTGCATTGAACACACCTCTTCGCTTCCAGCATGGCCATCTCCGGGGTATAGCCAAGGGGAACTTCTTCCACATTGGTGATCCTTACGGATGGATCCTGCTCGGGCATACGGGTTGGCGGAATTTTAAGTCTTTCCTTGATGTTCATTCCTGATCCCCCTCCAACGTGCCGGCGAGCCTGCACCCGGTTTTTGATGAATAATGATCAAGCGATTGTTTTTCATGCGGTTCGTACATCGTCAGACGTTTCATCAGTTCGTCGAAATCAACCTGATGTCCATCGAACTCCGGCCCGTCCACACAGGCGAATTTCGTCTCACCCCCCACGGTCACTCTGCAGCCTCCGCACATGCCCGTACCATCGATCATGATCGGATTCAGGCTTACGATCGTTGGAATATCCAGCTCTTTCGTCAGAAGGCTGACGAATTTCATCATGATCGGCGGACCCATCGCGACACACAGATCAAATTCCTCACCCTGATCGACAAGTTCCTTTATCGCATCCGTGACCAGCCCTTTGCGTCCCTTTGTTCCGTCATCTGTTGTGATCAGCACTTCGTTACTCACATCATTCATTTCCTTCTCGAGTATCAGAAGGTTTGAGGATCTCGCGCCGAGTATACTGATCACGCGGTTACCAATATCCTTCATCGCTTTCGCAACAGGATACAACGGAGCAATCCCGATCCCGCCGCCAACGCAGAGTACGTTTCCCACTTTCTCTATGTGAGTGGGTACTCCAAGAGGGCCGGTTATATCCGGGATTGAGTCTCCAATCTTCATCCCGGCCATCTGCAGAGTTGTCTTCCCGACTGACTGCACGATAAGAGTAATACTTCCCTTATCAGAATTGACATCAGCGATAGTAATCGGAATTCGCTCTCCCTCATCGCTGATCCTTATTATCACGAACTGGCCGGGCTTTCTGTACCTGGCCACATCGGGCGCATGGAACCGGTACATATGAATGTCAGGTCCAATCTCCTCTTTGAAAAGGATTTCGTGCATATCAAACCTCCAAAACAGGGAGCAAGGGGGTAATTATAATATTCTTCTTTCCGGAACCAGCAATATCTGAATCGAATCGGGAAATATTCCTCGAACCTCACAAACAAAAAGGTAGAGGTCACCATATTTGCATAACATATTTCAGTCAAGGGCTTTTACCAATCAGCAGTTAGAAGTACGACTTGACGATACCTACCTTGAATCGCTAGGCTAGCTATCCTAGCTGTATTCTGATCGATAGTTAATGACCTGAGTATCCGTTGTTCAATAACACTTTACCCTACGAAGGGAGAGCGAGATAATGCTCGAAGAACTGTACCAGAAAATTGTTGAGAAAGACCCCGCACAGCCAGAGTTTCATCAGGCGGTGCAGGAGGTTCTTGAATCTCTCGAAGTAGTCCTTGAGAAACACCCTGAATACCGCAAGGCCAAAATCGTCGAGCGAATGGTTGAGCCTGAACGTGTAATCCTGTTCAGAGTCCCATGGGTTGATGACAATGGAGAAATACACGTTAATCGCGGTTTCCGTATTGAGATGAACAGCGCTATCGGACCATACAAAGGTGGACTCCGTTTCCATCCCAGTGTTAACCTCGGAATCCTGAAGTTTCTCGCTTTCGAACAGGTTCTCAAGAACGCTCTCACCACCATTCCCATGGGTGGAGGTAAGGGCGGATGCGACTTTGATCCCAAGGGGAAGTCCGATCTTGAAGTGATGCGTTTCTGCCAGAGTTTCATGTCCGAACTGTTTCGTCACATCGGACCTAATACCGATATTCCCGCTGGTGATATAGGCGTTGGTGGACGCGAGATAGGTTTCCTTTTCGGACAGTATAAAAAGCTTCGCAATGAGTGGAGCGGTGTGCTCACCGGTAAGGGTCTCGAGTACGGTGGAAGCCTTATCAGACCTGAAGCTACCGGTTACGGTGCTGTCTATTTCGGAAAAGAGATGCTTAAAACCCGTGGAGAGAGTTACCAGGACAAGATTTGTATTGTCTCCGGTTCGGGTAATGTTGCCCAGTATACCACCGAGAAGATCAACCAGCTCGGCGGTAAAGTCGTTACACTTTCTGACTCCGGCGGCTATATCTACGATGAAGAGGGCATCGATGCTGAAAGACTTGCTTTCGTAATGAATCTCAAGAATGTCCGCAGAGGAAGGATCAGCGAATACGCGGATAAATATCCGAATGCTGTCTACACGCCAGTTGATCCGGAACTTGACTATAACCCACTCTGGAATACTAAGGCCGATTGCGCCTTCCCGAGCGCAACCCAGAACGAGATCAACGCCAAAGATGCCCAGAACCTTATCGACAGAGGCGTCTATCTGGTTTCCGAGGGTGCCAATATGCCTACAGTTCCCGATGGCGTTAATATCTTCATCGAGAACAAAATACTCTATGGCCCCGGTAAAGCTGCAAATGCCGGAGGTGTTGCGACCTCAGGTCTCGAAATGGCTCAGAACAGTGCCTTCACCATCTGGACTCGCGAAGAGGTAGATGCCAAACTTCACAATATCATGATCAATATCCATGCTCAGGCTCTTGCCGCATCAGAGGCATATGGAGATAAGGGTAACTACGTGCTTGGCGCAAATGCAGCCGGTTTCTGCAAGGTTGCCGATGCAATGATGGCACAAGGTGTGGTGTAGCAGCACAATTCAGCGAACAGAAGAAGCCCCGGGTGTAATAGCCTGGGGTTTCTTTTCAAAATAGGACCTGATTCAACTTTGAGTTGCATCATGAGCGGGGAATTTAGTCTGACTCTTCTTAATGATACCCTTTCCTGCGCGTGTGTCGATAATAATTTCAAGCGGTTTTTTCAGACGGATATGCCGTACGAATTCTGTCTCAAACTCAGCAATATGCGATTCCAGGAATTCTGAATCCAGACGGTTGTTTCCACCTTTTTTTAAAGTGAAGTATCCGATTCCAAGTGAAGTAATATTCTGAAAGAAATGTGTTCCCTGGGAAGGTATAACATCCATATCCTCCAGAGGTATCTCGATAATGCATCTCACGGATGATATCTGGTTCCATTTCACCGGGATTCCAAGCCATTTGTCAGAACTTCCCCACCGTCCGGGGCCTATGAGAAGAGATGATCGACTCTCATGTCTGAGCCGTCTGTTAATCAACTCTATCTCAACAGCTATATCTGTAGTCTTGCTTCTGTTAAATTTCTTTCTGGAAACATAGATGATATCGTAAACACCCTCTATGAATCCATAACCCAGAACCTGATTGGAAATGCAGAGTGCATCTGATTCATCAACCTTATCAATGTCAAGTAAAGAACCTATACTTAAACCCATCGGTCGTATCTGGAGGAATCCGAATTCTCCGGATTTTTCTCCTCTGACATCTCCCAGATTCACAGCGAATTCAATCTCTATTTCACTGGAAAAAGCAGCTTTTCCTATCTTGAGCAGAAACTTGAGGACTGATGCCAGGGGGAAATAGTCCCCCTTCAGGATACCTGCCATTGTGACAAGTTTAGTTCCGGGTCGAAAAGAACCATCTATGATCATATCATTATCCACTGAATAGACGGAACCTACCGGTGGAAGTGTCTTATCTTTCTGGGCTCTCTCCAGATCAAAATGTACCAGGTGATCATCCGTACCGGGGTGATCCGGTGTATTATCTCTGGTATCGCCCAGATCAAGAGCGAGGAATTTTCTCTGAGAATTCCTCAGGAATTCACTCGTAGAAGAGAACTGATACAGTTTTTGAGGAGAACCCGGAGAAAATCTTACGCATTTCCCTCCATCGACTACAGTACCCCCGAGACCAAGAGCCACAGACACTACACTGCTTTCCGCTTTCATTCCATTAAAAGGATAGAAATTGTATGACCGTGCGACTCCAGCCAGATTTGGATAGAACGCATCTCCATGCTGTAAACCTACAATCTGCTGTAAAACAACAGCCATCTTTTCTTCTTCAAGTCTATTCGGTGTTGTCTCAATATAAGCCACGGATTCACTGTAGTATGTTGATGCATACACAAGTTTTACAGCATCTATCAGCTGTGACATTCTGATATCCGGATCTGAATTATTGTTCGGAAGCATATAGGTGCTGTAGATACCTGCAAATGGTTGAGCAGGGGAATCCTCAAGAAGGCTTGAAGATCTGACAGCGATAGGATAGTGAACTTCATTCAGGAAAGTGTTGAGCATTCCTATGATATCATCAGGCAGAGGTGAATCAAGAAACGCTTTTGCTATTGTTTTGTCTCTATTATAACCAAGCTGATTTTTCAGTTCCGGATCGAAAACAAGTTCCTTCAGTCCCTGGAGTTCCATAAATCTGTCAAACACATCCGTTGCAATTACAGCGGTAGGAGGAACATATATCTTTACATCCGGAAAGTTCTCATTAATCTCATAGTTATTGAGAAGAGCATTGATGAAAGCCAGCCCTCGACCTTTTCCACCAAGTGAACCAGAACCGATTTTTACAAATTCAGTATTATCGTCAAATGTCTCCAGTGAGAAATCCTCAACCTGCCCTGCCCTGAACCTGTCCATCCATAATTTAAGGGAGGAAAGCAGGTATGACCGAAGTTCCTGTACAGTATCGAAGTCTTCAACTTTCTGAGGTCTCAGAGCGTGTGCCAGATCAAACTCAGTACGAGCCATAAGCCATGTTGAGAAATCGTTCTTCTTCGCATGATATAGAAGTGATTCATCTGATATTTTTCTCAATGCCCGGCTCAATTCCCTGAGGTCTCCAGCTCTCGCTTCAACCTTCCCTTCAGAATTCATGAACACAAAATCTCCAAAGCCAAGGTAAACTCTCATAAATTCTCTGACATCTCCAAGAAGAGTCGGTGAATATTTATTGATGAATGCAGCTCCAAGATCGTGTGCCCGTTTTCTGTTCTCCTCTTCGGATGACTGGAAAAGAATAGGACATTCCGGATCTTCTTTCCGAATCTCCCTGGCAAATCGAAATCCAGCCAGTGGATCCTCCTTACCTTCTCTCTCGAATCTTGCATCCAGAATTACACCCAGTACATCCTTTCTAAATCTGGAGTAAAGGCGCGTGGCCTTCTCGTATGTGTTCGCATGGAGAATCTTGGGTCTGGCGCGCATACGCATAAGCTTCTGCATCTGATTCACGCCATCAGTCATCAGGGCTTGTGTCTGTTCCATGAGTTCAGTGTACAGCATAGGCAAATAGGATGAGCAGAATCTGATCGAATCCTCAACAAGGATAATACACTTGACCCCTGCAATATTGGAATCGTTTTCAGCGTTAATACTGTCTTCAATTAGTTTAATTATCGCCAGGAACAATCTTACATCACCCTGCCAGACAAACGTATTTTCCACATATTCCAGTTTTCCCGTATCTCGAAGAATTTCAAGATCCTTCTCGGTGTAAGCCATCACTACAAATGGAATATTGGAAGCTTCCTCACGGATTGCCTGATTGAATTCGTCAATTCTCATTGCTCCGACATTAAGCATGGAAATTATAAGATCAAAGCTATCCGATTCCAGCAGTTCTAAAGCTTCTTTTCCGGTTGAAACTCGTTTAATTCTTGGAGCGTATCGCAAGTTAAGATTCAAATATTCAGAGAAAAGAGCTTCTGTGAATTTGCCATCTTCCTCCATGGTAAAGGAATCATATAAACTTGAAACAAGCAGTATATTTCTGACTCTCTTTGACATGAGCGAATAGAGAGGAATTTCATCTTTTCTACGCAAACCAATGATCTTATCAAGGTTTTTATCTTTCAGGTTTCCCATCCTCTCTGTGCATATTTTCACCGTGTAAGACGGAATCAACACTTCTGCTCAACAACAATACTAACCTATGAATAGATCATGATAATTCGAAGAGCCGCGTTTCGCAATCCCGAATGTTCGGGTCGTAGCGGATGGGTACCGCAGATATGACCAGTCTGAATTATAGTGAACCGTTTAACGCCTGTAGAACTGAGACAACAGGTATAAGAAAATTCCGCTTTCTGCTGAAATTTTTTCGAGTGAATTCTGTTTCCGGCTGAACTGTAACAGCACCCCGATCATATCTGATCGGTCCCCAATCGGTAATTC
>DAOWNO010000223.1 GCA_030642525.1 Candidatus Aegiribacteria sp. | reverse complement strand
TTCGCAATTGCCGGCAGGATATACACACCCTCGTTCGTTTCTCTGGAATCGGCACTTTCATTTCACGGGCTCATTCCGGAGACAGTCCTCGCTATCACTTCAGTCTGCACAAGAAAGACCCGGCGCATCAATTCATCTCTATGCACATTCATATACAGAAGCATTAAACCGAAGTATTTCTTTGGTTATGAAGCGAAGACGGGAAGTAATCACAGATTTCTCATGGCTTCTCCCGAGAGGGCGGTTGTTGACCTGTTCTACTTCAGGAGGGATATCTGTTCAGCACAGGATATGCTGGAACTCCGTTTCGACACAGAGACTTTTAATGAATTGAATCCAATGAAAATCCTCAACATGGCAGAACGCTTCAGCAAGCCCTGGCTGAAAAGGAAGGTAAAAAAATTACTTGAGGTGATGAAGAATGCTTGACCGTATGATTGTCTTTGATGCTTTTCCCGATATTTCCGATAGCTTCAAAAGGGCTATGCTCAGGGAATACCTGCAGTACAAAACACTTCAGTTCATATTCAGAGCAAAAGAAAGCGGCGGACTGGTTTTCATGGGTGGAACAGCATTGAGAATCTTCTATGGAAGCAGCAGGTTTTCCGAGGATCTTGATTTTGATTCGAAGAACCTTTCCAATGATGACCTTCAGGGAATAGCTTTAGCAGCAGCAAATGAGTTCAAATTAGAAGCTGTTGAGTGCAATATATCCTTCGGCAGTGGAAGCTCTTTCTCAGCAAAGTTCAGGTTCACCGATATCCTTCAGAAGTGGGAACTCACTCGTCACAGGGATGAGGTTCTCACCCTCAAGTTTGACGCCTCACCGCAACGGTACAGCTATGCGCCGCAGGTAAAAGTGCTGAACCGTCTGGATGTGATCGTTCCTGTACCTGTTGCCTCCGCTGAACTGATTCTGGCCCAGAAGCTGTATGCCATACTGAACCGCAGGAGAATCATGGGGCGCGATCTTCATGACGCCTCTCATCTGTTCGGATTCACGGAACCGGACATGAAATACCTTGAGCAGAAGGTTCATGTATCTTCCAGAAAGAAGATCGAGGAGCTTATAGCAAACCGCCTTGGTGATCGAAGCATTGATGACCTGGCAAGGGCTGTGGAACCCTTTGTTCCCGGCAGGAACGACCTCCTGAGGGTAAAGCTTTTTCCGGAGATCCTTCGAAACTGGGCAGGCATGGAATAGAGAAGAAAGAGTACTCTTCGTGGATTCGCATTACACTGTGAGGTCTGTCGATCTGCCTGTAAGGCTACTGTCACTGGGAAGTGCAGGGATGGATCAGGTAATATCTATTCTGCCGCTCCGTACCCATCCTGAAACCTTAGAATTCTCGCTGGATTTCCAGCTACGACTGCTCCAGGCGGAACATTCTTTGTGACGACTGCTCCGGCGCCGATGATTGCGTTTCTCCCTATTCGGACGGGAAGAATGGTAGAATTCGAGCCGATACTGACGCTATCTTCGATAACCGTTCCCTTCCAGTCCGCAGGATCCGGCTGTGGAGGATAGACATCGTTTATGAACATGACTCCATGCGCAATGAAGCAATCGCTGCCGATCTCAACCATTTCACAGACGAAGCTGTGACTCTGTACCCTTGTTCTGTCACCGATAGTGACGCCCTTCTGTATTTCGGTGAAACAACCGACCATACAGTCCCTGCCTATGGTACATCCATACATGTTTACGAAATTCCAGATCTTCGTGCCTTCGCCGATTATGCAGTTGTTGACAATCTGAAGATTGTTCGGTTTGAAATCCAATTCGTTCTCCTTCCTTTTGGAAACATCTCGATCCCCAATCATATTAGCATTTCCGGCAAAGGAGAAGATTTGAATAAAAACATTCGAAATTTTTGCATAATCGCGCATATAGATCATGGCAAGTCAACTCTTGCTGACAGATTACTGCAGACTACCGGTACTGTTTCGGATCGGGAGTTTCACGATTTCATGCTCGATACGATGGATATCGAGAAGGAGCGCGGTATTACGATCAAAAGTACGGCTGTAACGATGGTCTACTCTTCCGAAGTTGGGGAGGAGTATGAACTCAATCTGATAGATACCCCCGGACATGTTGATTTTGCGTATGAGGTTTCCAGGGCTCTGGCATCCTGTGAGGGCGCGTTGCTGGTTATCGACGCAACTCAGGGAGTCGAGGCTCAGACTGTTGCCAATCTTTACAAGGCCATGGATCAGAACCTCACAATCATCCCGGTCATAAACAAGATAGACCTGCTTTCTGCGAATATTCTTGAAGTAATGGGGGAGATTGAAGGAGAACTTGGCCTTGATGTTGATGATATCATCTGTATTTCCGCGAAAACCGGTGAGGGAATTGAAGAACTTCTCGAAGCAATTGTTGAAAAAATCCCAGAACCTGAAGGCAATTCAGATGTTCTGCTTCGGGCAAGAGTGTTCGACAGTGTTTATGACCCATACAGAGGTGTAATTGTCTACGTAAGAGTAGAGGATGGTTCAATCAGCAAGAGTGATGAAATTTTGCTGATGGCAACCGGTAAGAATCATATTGTAGAAGAGATTGGTCATTTTGGAATCAGGAGAGAACCTTGCTCCACTCTGACTGCAGGGGAAGTAGGTTATCTGATCGCCGGTATAAAGACAGTAGAAAATGTCCGTTCGGGTGATACTGTAACCTTGAACCAGAATCCTGCTGATGAACCGCTGCAGGGATTTGAAGAGGTTAAACCTGTTGTTTTCTCATCCATTTTTCCGGTTTCATCCGAGGATTACGAAAATCTGACCTCCTCGCTGGAGCGTCTTAAATTGAACGATGCTTCTCTGATATACGAAAAGGTTTCTTCTCCGGGACTTGGCTTTGGTTTCAGATGCGGTTTTCTGGGACTTCTTCATCTGGAAGTGGTACAGGAGAGGCTTGAGAGAGAATTCGGGCTCTCCCTGGTTTTGACAGCACCTACCGTACTCTACAGAATTACTCTCAGCAATGGGAAAACAGTCAAAGTGGACAACCCCAACCTTTATCCTGATCCCGCAACAATAGATTTCTCCGAGGAACCGATCATCAGGGCATCCATTATCATGCCTGACCGATACATCGGTCCGGTAACCCAGCTCATTCTGGACAGGCGCGGAGAGAATTACTCGAATCTCTACGTTGGCAAGAATCGTGTGGAAATCAAAGCAGACCTTCCGCTGGGGGAAGTTGTGTACGATTTCTACGATAAACTCAAGTCAGTAACCCAGGGATACGGATCCTTCGATTATGAGACACATGGATACAGGCGCAGTGACCTGGTAAAGGTTGACATACTCGTGAACCATGAAAAGGTTGATGCTCTGTCAATGCTTGTACACCGCGACAGGGCTCGCCCCTGGGCGGTCAGCGCATGCAAGAATCTGAGGGATGAGATACCGAGACAGCAGTTCAAGATACCCATACAGGGTGCAATAGGCGGGCAGATTATTTCCAGGGAAACTATCACTGCCCTGAGAAAAGACGTTACCGCCAAATGCTATGGCGGAGATATTACACGTAAACGTAAACTGCTTGAAAAGCAGAAAGCCGGCAAAAAACGGATGAAAATGGTCGGCAGTGTAGCTATTCCACAGAAAGCTTTCCTCGCCGTTCTCCGCCGGGAGGACTAGGAGCGATAATGTGCATTGAGCAGAAGAGGCTCGCAGCTGAGATAGAACTGTTAGGGTTACGAAGTGAAGGGCGCTGGAGAAAAGATGTGCAACCCTGACCCCAGGCATGGATTCGTTACTTTCCGAGCCTATGCCGAGCTGAATGACTTCCTTCCGAAAAAATGGCGTCAGAAAGAATTCATCTATCCATTGAGAGGTGGATTTTCCTTAAAACATCTCATTGAATCAGCAGGAATCCCGCATACCGAGATAGAGATAATCCTTCTTAACGGCAAATCAGTTGATTTCAATTGTACAGTCAGCCCTGATGACAGAATCAGTGTTTATCCGGTATTCGAGAGTCTTGATATCACGCAGCTTGTAAGACTTAGGCCGGAACCTCTCCGGAAGACCCGATTTGTTCTCGATGTACACCTGGGTAAGCTTGCTCTTGTCCTTCGCCTTTTGGGATTTGATGCTAAATTCCCAGGTAATATTCCAGATGAAGATCTTGCGGGAATTTCGGCCGAGGAAAACAGAATTCTACTGACAAGGGACACTATGCTCTTAAAAAGAAGTATCGTAACCCATGGATGTTATCTCCACAGCCAGGATCCTGAG
>DAOWNO010000112.1 GCA_030642525.1 Candidatus Aegiribacteria sp. | reverse complement strand
GGTAGCTCAGTTGGTAGAGCAACGGACTGAAAATCCGTGTGTCGACAGTTCAATTCTGTCCCCCGGCACCATTTCAGTGCCACCCACTGTTAAAAACGACATGGGAACCGGGATATTCGGTTAACTATTCAGGAACCTTCTTTGAATTCTGTTTGCTCCTATACGTCCAACGAGTTCTCTGACGTTCTCCTTCCTTTCCTGAAGAGTTCGAGTTCTTCGTTCATCAGATCTTCTCTTGACAATTTGATCTCCATTCAATGGTTAGCTTCTCATTCAGTACGGCTGCGCTTAGATTTACAGCAGAAATATTTATAATCAATACGTTTATCAAAGAAAAAATACAATGATAATAGTTCAGGTTATCAACAGTCTCGAAACAGGAGGGGCTGAAAGGCTTGCTCTGAACCTGCATCGAGGATATCTTAATCGCGGAGAGAGAAGTGTTCTGGTTTTCCTTGCTGGAAGTGAGTATGGATGGTCAGGGGAAGGTATATTTTCCCTGGGTCTTTCTTCTCCCTACGATCCAAGGGCACTGTCACGACTCGCCGGGCTGCCGGAGGAAGCGTTTCTTGAGCATGCTGATATAATTCATTCACACCTCTTTCCCTCACAGCTGACAGTCAGTCTTGTCCGGGAGGGAAAACCACTGAATGGACGATTGATAACAACTGAGCACAGTACATCTAATCGTAGACGCGGAACTATTTATGGAAGACTTACCGACAGATTGTTCTACCCCTCATATGATCGAATCGTATGTGTCAGTGATGGAGCCGCAGTAGAGCTTGAATACTGGATTCCGGATGTTTCAGATCGCCTTGCAGTAATATCAAACGGAATAGATCTTTCGGAATTCAAGGCAGCAGGAATATTTAAGGGTAAAGATTCGCTGGTGATATTATCCGTTGGAAGGCTTACAGCCGCGAAGAATTACCATGCATCAATAAAAGCGTTCTCAATACTCCAGGGTAGCTGTAGAACCGAGCTGAAGTACGTGATCGCTGGAAGCGGGAATCTCGAAAGCGAACTGAAAGAACTTGCGGCTGAACTTGGTGTTTCCTCAAATATGGAATTCCCCGGGGACGTGAGAGATATACCTGCTCTTATGCAGGGAGCTGATATTTTCTTTATGCCTTCTACGCGGGAGGGTTTCGGTATTGCCGCTGTTGAAGCGATGGCTTCGGGGCTTCCAGTAGTGGCTTCTGATGTTCCGGGGATAGGCGATGTAGTGGGAAGGGACGGAAGCTGCGGAACTCTGGTGAATCCCAATTCACCTGCGGAGATGGCTGAGGCGCTGTCGAACCTTATCAATAATCAGGACAGTGCGAGAAAGATGGGTCTGTGCGGTTTGGAAAGAGCTTCGCTTTTCAACATTGAATCTACAATCAATGAGTACCTGAGACTCTACCGCAAGGTTCTTGATGAAAGGAATCGATAAAGGAAATGATTCGGTTGATGAAGAAGGATGATTACTCATTTCTGGTAGATCTATGGAGCGGTTTTTCAGGCACAACCATGACCGGAGCCGATAGCAGAGAAGGATTTGAGAGGTTTCTTGAGAGGAACGATGGATACTGCTTTATCACACTTGAGAATGAGAGAATTATCGGTTCTGTTATGGCAGGTCATGATTCAAGACGCGGATATATCTATCATCTGGCAGTTGACGAATCCCTTCAGGGGAAAGGAACAGGCGCTGCGCTTATGAGCGCTGCGGAGAGCGCTCTTCGGAATGCCGGTATAGAAAAAGCTCACCTCTTCATCTATTCTGATAATACGGCTATAAGGTTTTACGAGAAGACAGGATGGCACACAAGACATGATATTGAAGTAATGAGCAAGGTGCTCATTGGCAGGAAATATCTTGGAACAAGAACAGAGGATTGAAAACCTTTCTTTTTTTTATTCTGATTTGCATACTACATAATATTGAATATTGAACTATGACCAGCGAAAAGGATTTCTGCGAATGATAAATTCAATCGTACTCACTGCCCTGATGCTTCTTCAGCCGGCAATAGAAATTACTGATGTACAGGATCGACCAAACGATGCCGGTAATGGTCTTCACCTGTACCTGTCTATTCCAGGCGAAGAAACAGGTGATCTGAAAACATGTATTGTCTTCAGAAAACAGGTTGACGAACCTGATTATTGCTGGAACCTTGTTCTTTCAAAAGCACTTCCTCTTGAAGAGGAATTTCTGGTCGATGGATACGATCCTGATTTTATCATTGAACCGGGTGTCAGATATATATTCAAGCCTGCTGTAATCACTATGGCAGGAGATACATTGACAGGTGAAGTATTTGTTTCTCCTGTTACCGCAAAAGGTGAATTATTCAATACGGATGAAACATCGGTTCTGGTAGCAGGATCACTCTTCATCCTTCTTATTTTCTACTATTTTGGAAAAGCTCAGCGCGGTGAAAAAATGTATCTAAGACCTATTGCAGGGATCGAAGCTATTGATGAGGCAATTGGAAGAGCAACCGAGATGGGTAGACCGATACTGTATGTTCCGGGTCTTTCCACAATAGCAGATGTTGCCACCATCGCAAGTCTTACCATTCTCGGGAGAGTCGCTAAAAAGGTTGCTGAATATCAGACCCCGCTGCTGGTTCCAAATCGTAATCCCATTGTCTATACAGTAGCTGAAGAATGCGTCAAGCAGGCGTACCTTGAAGCAGGGCGTCCTGACTCGTACGATACGGATTCAGTCTTCTTTCTGACACAGAGCCAGTTCGCCTTCGTGGCAGGTGTCAACGGAATCATGATGAGAGAAAGACCGGCCACCAACTTTTACCTCGGCATGTTCTACGCTGAATCTCTCATACTTGCTGAAACAGGTTCACTTTCCGGAGCGATACAGATCGCCGGAACCGATGCCGTAACGCAGCTTCCATTCTTCATTACCACATGTGACTATACACTGATTGGAGAGGAACTCTACGCTGCAAGTGCTTATCTTGGTCGTGAACCCAAGCAGATAGGAGCTGTCAAAGGGCAGGACGCCTGCAAGACAATAATAATGATTCTCATTTTGCTTGGTCTTATCTTAAGTACTATCTACGTTTTTACAGGCAACGAAAGTTTCATGTTCCTTAAAAACATGATACTTCCCGGCCAGGCTGGCTGACTTGCCGGATCTGCTTGTCCCGTTGTTCAATCTCCCTGATGTTGAGAATGTAAAGGGTATCTGGATCGGAAGACCGCTTGCTCACCAGTCGCCCGGGATACTCTCATTCATACGAGAGAATTTCAGTGAAGGGTGGGAGGCAGAGGCAAAGGTCGGATTTTCTTCAACCCCTTCAACAGTACTGATTGCCGCAGAACAGGAAACAGGAAAGATAACAGGCTTCTGCTGCTGGGATTGTACCGCGAAAGGTTTTCTTGGCCCGATCGGTACTCAGGAGAATGTTCAAGGCAGAGGTATCGGCAGAGCACTTGTACTATCATGTCTGAAAAGCATGCGGGAAGCGGGTTACGCTTACGCGATCATCGGCGATGCCGGTCCTGTGGATTTCTTCAGGAGTATATGCGATGCGAGAGTAATCGAAGGAAGCGCACCGGGAATTTACGGAAATCCACTTGGCTGAAGCAAGTATTGCTTCAAGTTGAAGTAGTGTGGTACGTCCCCTACCAGGTCCAGATGAGTTCGAGTGAGGATGTAATGTCAGAGCCTCTTTCTCCTGAAACATGATCCTGATTTCTGATCCATGTATTCTTGACTATGCCGTGAGCTTCCAGGGAATTCAGCGGATACCAGCTCAGGTGCAGTTCAGCTCCAGTTGAGTATTCCACGATACCGGACGGAAATTTCCCGCCTGTCTGTGCCGAGTCCGGCCAGCCTTCCTGAACGGTCCCCTCTCCATGTCTGGTATGATCCAGAGTTGCCTCCGCCAGAAGAGGCCAGAGAGCCGGAGTGCCGAGTGAAAGCGTGATTCTGTCAGCATCGGGGCCAAGTTCAGATCCGATGATCGAACCATCATGCAGGTAGTAATTGCGCGGTTCCCGCTGACTGTATACATACCTGTCGATTCTGGTGTATTCAGCCACGGTACCCAGCTGCAGTGACGGCAGAAAGGCTGAAATGCCTGCTGTCCAGGCCAGCTTATTCGGTCTGTTGTACGTGTTCTCGTATTGAATATCGTCAATAAGCAGTTCTCCGTAGGTTTCAATTCCGGCAAAGGGTATCCATGTTGCGTCAAAAGTGAGGAACGCGTTGTCGTCAACACGTTCATTCCACTGAACAGGATACCATGGAATAACAGGGTTCATGTACGCGAAATCCAGTCCGTTTGCCTTAAACAATATTGACTCACTGAGACCGATTCTGAGATTTTGAAGGGGCTTTATGTCAAGCCGGTGGGCAGTCAGGTAAGTACAGGAATCACTGTTAATAGTTGAAGTGAAACCGGTGAATTCCAGAATATTCCAGAGGCTGAATCCCACTTTCAGCATATCTAGAGGAGGGCTGTTGTCTGAAATGAGAAGCTGAGTGAATCTGCCGGGGCCCCATTTCTGCGGAATCCTTCCAAAACTTATTAAGATCGTTTCGTGATTCCATCTGATGTATCCCCAGTCGATATACAGGTGTCTCCCCGGTTCTGTACCTTTATGAAATGGAGTGAAATAATCCGGGGGATTTTCGTCAGAACCTGTCCAGATCGAAAGTCTTTCATCAATGAAAAGAGATGGAAGGATATCAGCGAAAACTCTTCCGGTTGCTCCGCATCTCGTTTCAAAAGCATCTTCTGAATAGAGTATTTCACCGGCGACTGTTCCCTGTACAGCAAGCTTTAAGCCGCTCTCACCGGGCAGATTACCAGGGGGAAGACTTCTGCTCCATACATATTTTCCGATTCCTTCAAGTCCTTCTGTGGATATGGTTTCTGTAAACAGTTCTTCCGCGTCAGTCGCCGGGAAACTGCCAGGCAGTATCTCGCTCGTTACAGTTTCGAACATGTATATCCACCAGTTGAGCGGATCCTCAAGGGGAAGGCCTGTCTGCTTTACCGAACCTGTCATAAGAACCAGCGAAATCACTGCGGCGGACATATATTTTCCTTTCTCTCAAGCAGAACCACTGTTTCAATATGATCCGTTTGAGGAAACATATCAATAGGTTGAACCTTTTGAACAGTCCAGTCTCTCTCTGTAATAATACGAAGATCTCTTGCCAGAGAAAAAGGATTGCAGCTCACGTAGATGATTTTCCCTGAATTGATTTTTCTCAGGAGCCGCGAGATTCTGATACCCAGCCCTGCCCTCGGCGGATCAATTATCACCGTATCCCATGACCTGCCTGACCTTGAAGAATCTGTCAGGAACTGTCTGGCAGGGCTTGTTATGAAACTGACCGAATCGATGCCGTTCATCTTCGCCGCTTTCCGTCCTGAAAGAGAAGAGTCAGGGTTGATCTCAACAGAAACAACATTTGCGCCAGATGCTGCGAGAGGGAGTGCAATAGTTCCTGAACCACCGTAGAGGTCAAGGATATTCAAATCGTCATTACAGTGATCAGCAACAGTTGAAATCAGTATGTCAGCGCAAGCGGGATTAATCTGAAAGAACGTTCCGGGTCTTATTGGAAAAGTGGAGCTGCCTACCCGTTCCATCATTTCGCAGTTCTCAGGTTCAGTTACCCATTTGCCTGATACCTTCCATGCTGTAACAACCGAATTATCCTGTGCAAGACTTTCGGGTGCTGATCCCCCTCTGAATTCAAGCATGGCGCTGCCGGTTCTGTCAGATGCCCGCACGGAGACTCTGGTGAGATGACTCAGATTGACTTCTTTCAAAAGGCTGAATTCCTGCAGTCCTCTACGATTGAGCAGCGGGCATTCATTCACCGGGAATGGATCGCCTCTGAATCTGTGAAGACCCGGTTTGCCCTCGACCACATCGAATGAGACTCTATTACGGTATCCAGTTGTATGAGGTGACGGGACTGCATCTTCTATTGTTGAAACACTGATTCCAACTCTGCTGAAAGCTTGTTCTATCCAGTTTCTTTTCCAGATAAGCTGCTGACTGTATGAAAGATGCTGGAGTGAACATCCTCCGCATTTACCGAAGTATTTACAGAAGGGAGTAACTCTGTGAGGAGATGCCTCAATGACTTCGAGCAGTTCCGCTTCAATCCTGTTCTTTTTTTCTGAGGATATTCTGCATCTGACTGTTTCATTCGGGAGAGCGCCACGAACGAATACAGTCTTTCTGCCATCTGCTGATGATATCCCGCCGACGCTGTTACCAAGTGCTGTTATTGTAATCTGCAAAATTCACCGGTATACCCGCCCGTGGGGATTTTCCGAGAGGGTTCTCATTTATGGTTTATATTCAGGATATAGCTTCTTCATGCATTCAGGACAGATTCCGTGACTGAACTGAGTGTCTGAACGTTCTGTTATGTATTCCTCTATTTGTTCCCAGTATCCCGAGTCATCGCGGATTTTTTTACAGGAAGCACAGATTGGAAGCAGTCCGCTGAGTGTTTTTACTTCTGCGAGAGCTTTCGTCAGTTCTTCATTTGCCTTTACAAGCTCAATATTCTTCAGCCTGTAAATCTCGTTTTCCTTTTCCTTTTTCTCTGTTTCGTAGTTTACCTGCAGTTCGTTGTATCTCTTACTGCTTTCTTCTGTGAATATTTCATCATTAAGTTTCTTGAACTGTTTATGATACTCGAGCGCTTGCCTGAAATCACCTTTTTTCTCAAAGATTTCTGACATTACTTCGCAGCAGTTCATTCGTATATCAGGTACATCAAGCTCATCTGCTATGGCAAGTCCTTGTTGCACATATTCAAGTGCATCAGGGAGTTGATCAATCAATGTATATAGAACACCAATCCTGCG